>DATKUQ010000315.1:0-3646 GCA_035530495.1 Burkholderiales bacterium | reverse complement strand
ATCGACGCCGCCTGCCGCGAGCTCGACGACCTGCTTCGGACCAAGAAGTTCGTCGGCATCGGCGAGGGCATGCCGATAGACCCGATGGTCCTCGAGGGCAAGAAGCCGCAGCCGTCGCGTGAAGAGCGGGTCGCGCAGATGAAGGTGGCCATGGACGTCGCGCGCGAGCACAAGGTGCCGATCTATTTCCACACCGGCCACACCATGGGCTACGTGCTGCGGATGCCGGAAACGCTGCAGCCGCTGTGGGCGCATGAACTTGCGGACAACTACCCCGACGTGCCGATCATCTTCGACCACGGCGGTATCCAAGGCGGCTGGTGGGAGCACTTCACCGACCAGTGTCTGCATGTGGCAGGCTCCCACGACAACGTGTACCTCGAATGCGGCTACTGGTGGACCGAGCTATACGACAAGGCCCTGAACGATCCGAACGTCGGCCCCGAAAAGCTGCTTTGGGGTACCGACTGGGGCGCCAGCATCCAGATCTACGGACAGCCCGGTCGCCACCCGGCGACCTACCCGGTGCAACTGCGCAAACAGGGCGTGGTCACGCACCAAGTCGACTGCTGGGGCTGGAGCCTTAAGCAGGTCGCCCGGCTGGACATCCCGCAGGACGACCTCAATCTGATCCTGGGAGGGAACGCGGTGCGTCTGTTTAAGCTCAAGTTCCCACTGACGCGGATGTTCAAACCTGTAGAAGCGGTTAAATCGCGGCCGGGCGTCGGCTGCTGCTGAGAGGAGAAAGCAAATGAAAACAATCACCCGCCAGATGCGTTCCTTCAATCGCGGTTTGCTCCGCTGCGCCATGCGCAGCTTAAGACCGGCGCTCGGCGTGCTCTGCGCCCTGTGCCTGAGTTTCTCGGCAAGCGTCGTCAGCGCGGCTGGCGAAAACTTCCCGCACAAGGCAATCACCATAGTGGTGCCCTTTGCCGCGGGCGGCAGCCTGGATGTCACCGCGCGCTTACTCGCTCCGAAGATGAGCGACTACCTCGGTCAGCCGGTGGTGATTCTCAACAAGCCCGGTGGCGGCAGTTCTGTCGGCGCCCGCGTGGTGGCGGCCGCGAATCCGGACGGCTACACGATCTTCCTGGCCTCCGGCTCGGCCTACGGCTACATGCACCTGCTCTTACGAGGCTACGACCTCCAGCTCAAGGATTTCGCGCCAATCGCCGGGATCGCGACGAACACTTCGGTGTTCGCGGTCAACGACAAGCTTCCGGTGAAGACCTTGCCCGAACTCCTCGACTATGCGAAGAAGAACCCGGGCAAGATCAACTTCTGCACCACTGGCGTCAATGGCCTGAATCACCTGCAGCTCGAGCAGCTCAGGGGCATCATCAAGCAAGGAGGCCCCTGGAAAGGAGTCGAACTCACGCACGTTCCGTACAACGGTCTCGCCCCGGCCGTCGTCGCGCTGAAGGAGAATGTCGTTCAGGCCTGCACGCTTCCCTTCAGCAGCATAGTGAAAAAACTGGACGGCAACGGCATCCGCATCATCGCCGTCATGCGTCCTAAGCGCTTATCTATAATTCCGAAAGTGCCGACTACTGGCGAGGAAGGCTTCCCGCAGCTGGACGGAAACGAAGCGATGGTCAACTTCGCCGCGCCCGCGGGTACGCCGCAGCCGGTGCTCGCCAAGCTGGAGAACGCGATACGCATAGCACTGCAGGATCCCAAGACCCACGAAAAGCTGGTGGCACTCGACGTGCAGCCGGGCTTCGTCAACAGTGCCGCGACGAAGGAATGGCTGGAGCAGGACGTGAGCAAGTTCAGTTCTATTATTCACAAGGCAGGCTTGGCGCTGTCGAAATAAAGGACGCGGCCGGCGCTAGTCGGTGAGGAACTGCCCCACATCCACGCCGGCCGTGTCCGCCCCCAGCTCCGGGGCGGACGCCGTCGTCTGGCACGCGTCGGCAATCAGCTTCCTTAGCCATCTCACGCCGGGATCGCGATGTACGCGCCGGTGCCAATACTGCTTGACGTCGTAGCCGGGAATGTCGAACGGCAGCGGCCAACTGCGCAGTTCCCCCGAGCGACAGTAGATGTTGGCCAGCGGCTCGGACAGGACGGCGATCAAGTCCGAGCTGCACAGGATCTGTTCCGCGCCAGCCGCATGACTGAGTTCGACCACGACATCGTGAGCAATCCCCTGCCGCCGCAGTTCCGATTCGACAATCGCGTTTAGATTGCTCCGAATCGCGACGGTCACGTGCTGCAGCCGCCCGAGCTTCTCGCAAGTCAACTTGCCGTCGCATAGCACCGGATGGTCCGCTCGCGCCACAAGTACGAAGGAGCGGGAATACAGCAGCTGCTGATACAGCGTCGTGCGGGCGAATTGGGGGAAGTAACCCATGGCCAGATCGGCTCGACCATCCTCCAGCGCCGACATCCGTCCCTGCGGGTCGGAATAGATTATCTGGATGCGCGCGCGCGGCGCGAGCTTCCTAAACGACGGCAACAAACGGTCGACAAACACCAGTTGTCCCAGTTCCCCGGCGATCACCCTAAAGGTGCGCTCGGTGGTCGTCGGATCGAATATGCCGCGATTCAAGACCTCGTTATGCACGGTATCCAGGATCTCGCTTACGACGCTTGCCAGGTCACGCGCGAGCTGCGTGGGTTCGACACCGCGCGGCGTCTTAACGAACAGGTCGTCCTGGAACACCGCGCGCAGCCGGTTCAGCGCTGCGCTCACGGTAGGCTGGCTGACGCCAAGACGTTGCGCGGCGAACGTGACGTTGCGATCCTGCAATAGCGCATCGAGCACCAGCAGCAGGTTGAGGTCGAATTTGCGCAGGTCCATTTGTTGAGTTGACCCGTCCTTTCGGTACTAGGTTGGATGAGGTTTTTAACCCGCGCGAAGGAGACGGGAAATGGGAAAAAAAGTATATCCTAATCCGGACTAGCCGGACCCAAGCAAAGTGCCTTCGGCGGGGGGAAAAGCCCTTATCCCACGAACAAGGGGGGATTCATCCCCCCTTGTTCATCCCCCCGCGCACGCGTCCTCGCCATTTATCAAAATCTTTGCCATTTCCGTCAACTCTTCACTGATAAGAGACTAAAGCCGATCGTTACAAAGCAGCGCCAAGTCGGCGCGCCTCCCGGCGCTACCGCCCTTTGGGCAGCCGCTTCAGCTTGTCGACCACCACCTCGATGCCGTGCTGCTTCACCAGCGCGGCGAGCCCGCGCTCCATCGCTTCGCGTTCTTCGATCTCGTCGACTTCCGTTTCCAGTCGCCGTACTTCGTAGGTAAGGCAGCCGGGCTGACACACCGTGACGCACAGGGGCTCCGCCAGCGGCGGCTCGTCTTCGCACATGTCGCATTTCAGCGGCAGGCCTGAATCGGGCTCGATGAAAAAATCCCTGGATGGGCAGGACGCGCGGCAGAAGCTGCACTCACCATATTGCTTACCGTTGAGCTGGTAGAAATGCCGCCCGTCGCACTCGGTGCGGGTGAAGTTGCCGGCGCGCACCGGCACATACTCGTCGTTGATTTCGTCGGTGACCACGCGGATGCGCGAGCGCGCCGGATTGATGCTGCTATACCTCGGCTTGGCGTGAAACGCCGAGCAAGCCATTTCGCAGGCGCGGCAACCCGTGCACTTGGCGATGTCGGCGATGATTTCCTTGACCGTCTTTGTGG
>DATKUQ010000314.1:0-5742 GCA_035530495.1 Burkholderiales bacterium | reverse complement strand
CTGGACGCTGGAGCAGCGCGGGGGATATGAACGCATCGAGCGGATGGAAGCTGCGTAAGGCGCCACCTGACGGTATCGGGATGGTGTGGATTGAACACCCGGTTCATTGCGTGCTCGCCAGGAACGCCGCCGGTCGCGTCGGCGCCGCGACCCAAATCAGGCGCGATTGTCCGCCTTCGCGAAATCCCCCGGCTCGAGCAACTTCGAGCACAGGAAGCCGATCACCAGTCCCCAGAACGGCGCGCCGATGTTGAAAATCGGCACGTTGGCTATGGTGACGATGAAAGTCACCAAGGCGCCGAACGTGTGCGTGGTGCGAAATGCAGCGACGAAGGAGGTCTGCAGCACGCGCAGCATCGCGAGGCCGCCCAGCGTGGCAATGAACGCTTTGGGCGTTGCGAGCATGAGGTGCGTGAACGTGGGCGCGAGCGCGCCGAAGGCGATGACCAGAACTCCGACCAGCAGGCCCGAGGTGTACTGGCGCGTGCGCTCACCCGTGGTGGAAATGATCGCGTTCACCGGGCCGGTGAGGCAGGTCGATACCGATCCGACCAGCGCGCAAAGCATCGATCCGGCGCCGCAGGCGATGGTGACGGCGTTGACGGGCGGCTTGTGGCCGGCCACGCCGAGCACGGCGTAGCCCTGTCCGTTCTGTACCGCAAGCACCGTGATCGCGAGCGGCACCACCAGTTCCACCAGGGCGCGCCAGGAAAACACCGGCGCATACAGGGTCGGCCGCGCGAAACTGAAAATCGCGCCGCTTCCCGGGTGGAAGCGGTCGAGCAAGGCGACCGCAGCCGCGCCCGCGACCAGCGCGCCGATCAGCGGCGGGACGAAACGCCCCAGCCGGGGCAGCGCGGAGAGCGCGAGAAATGCCGCCACCATGGGCGCCGCAATCCAGAAATCGTCGCGCAGCGCATACACGAGGTCGAGGTCGAAGCGCAGGAACACACCGGCCACCATGCCCATGACAATCGGCATGACTGCCGCCTGCATCGCGCGCCGCACCAGGCCGGAAGCGCCGAGCACGAGCATCAGCGCTCCGGTGACCTGGTAGGCGCCGATCACCTCGGCGAAGCTCAGATGGCCCAGCGCCGGGCCGATGAGTACGGCCCCCGGAATGCTCCAGAGAAACACCAGCGGCTGCCGGTAGAGCCAGCAGAAGACCAGGCTGATGAGACCGTTCAGAAAAAACGCGCCGAACATCCACGAAGAGATGTCGGATGCGCTGAGGCTGCCATTCCTGCCGATGGCGAGAATGATCGCCACCGGACCGGTGGTCGCGAAGATAAACGCCACCAGGCCGTTGACGGCATACAGCGCGCCGAAATCGGAGCGGATCTGGCGCGGTCCGGGCGGTGCTAGGTCTGGAGCTTCGAGCGGCATCGGCAAACTGGCGCGTTTCAGTCGGTGTCGGATGGTTTGCGCAAGCAACAGCGGGCGTCCGGCGTGCCGGCCCGTACGTCGATTTGCGCCATGCCGCAGTGTAGCCGATCCGCGGTGACCAAGGCGGCGAGCCTGTTCCAATCGCCGACAACAGTCGTCCTTGCCACGGCGCGCTGCGCAGGCTAAGCTCGCCGACGCGCCCGCAGCGAGGAAGCCGGCCTCGCTGGTATGACTGCGCCCGCCAGCGCGTCGCGCAAGGCGAAATCGAAGCCCGGTGTGGCCTGCCGGCGTCAATCTATGCTAGCCTAATGGCGTCCGCCGCAAGCGAAGCGCCGCGCGGGCATCGCGACAATAATCGATAAGGCTTAACGCGGTAAGCAGTTCGCTTCAGTCAGCCGCTGAACGACGCTGCACCCGAAAGCTTCGTACAACTGGAGAAGGAGGATACCCTATGCACACGTCACGATTCGTGAACCCGCTGTCTGCTGCGCTGATTTCGGCTCTGGTATTGGCCCTGTCCGGTTGCGGTGGCGGCAGTTCTACCCCGGCCGTCACGCCGACGATCACCGGCCTGGCCGCAACCGGCGCCGCGATCGCGAACGCGCCGGTCAGCGCGAAATGCACCACCGGCGTCGAGGTGTCGGACACGACCGCAGCCGATGGCACGTTTACGCTCACGCTTTCCGGCGGCCAGACTTTCCCCTGTATGGTGCAAGTGAAGAACGGCACGGTGGCGTTTCACAGCTTCGCCGCGACCGCGGGCCACATCAATGTGACGCCGCTGACCGAACTCGTCATCGCCAGGGCGCTCGGTTCTAATCCTGCGAACGCCTACACGAGTTTTGATGCGAACACGGGCGATACCATCGCCAACGGCCTCGCCGCCGCCAAGACCTACGTCGACGGTGAAGTTCAAGCCCTAACGGGCACCGCGCCGGCCGGCGACGTCATCACTGAAGCGTTCAAGATCGGCGACAGCGAAGACAAGCTGCTTGAAGACGTCAAGGCTAAAGTCGGCAATGCCAGCATCAGCGACATTCGTTTCGCCGCGGAAGCGGGCGACTCGCTGGACGGCTCGCAGGATCGCGGCACGCTCGTCACCACCGATCCCCCAAGCCTGATCGGCACGCTCACGGCGTCGACGATCAACGCGCAGACCGCGGCTTCCGGCCTGAACGCGCTCAGCGGCGCTGCACAGTGCGACGTCAGCATTTATCAGCTGGACTACAACACGATAGGCGTCAAGGGCGAGGCGACCAATGCTTCGGCCGCTTTGCTCGTGCCTAGCAACTGCACGAACGGCACGAGCGGTGCGTCGAACGGAGACCTGATCGCCTACGCCAAAGGCACCGACGTGCAGCAGCCGCGCACGCTCGCGAGTCTGACCGATCCCGAGACCTTCACGCTGGTTGCAATGTTCGCGTCGCAGGGCTATACCGTGGTCGCGACGGATTACCTCGGCTTCGCCAAGTCGACCTATGAATACAATGGCTATCCGTTCCATCCTTACCTGCACGCGGCTTCCGAGGCGAGCTCGGTCATCGATTCGATCCGCGCGGCGCGTAACTACGCTTCGACGGTCAATATGACGCTCTCCGGCAAAGTCATGGTCACGGGTTATTCGCAGGGCGGGCACTCGTCGATGGCTGCGCAACGCGCGATCGAGGACGATTATTCCGACGAGATAGATCTGGTCGCGGGCGCGCATCTGGCCGGCCCGTACAATCTGTCCGGTGCATTCCGTGATCCTACGTTCAACAGCAGCACCGTTGCGATCGCAGGCTATCAGTTTTTCGTGCCCTACATCATTGCTTCGTGGCAGAAGATCTACGGCAATGTGTACACGAACGTGAGCGACGCGTTCCAGGAACCCTACGCTAGCTACGGAAACGGCATCGAGAACCTGCTGCCGAGCAAGACGCTCGACTACACCACGTTGATCAGCAGCGGCGCGCTGCCCGGAGGGCCGACCATGACGCCGGCACAGGCGCGCGACGCGCTCATGCAGCCGGCGTTCCTGACCGATGTGCAGACCAACGACAACGACGGGCTGTATATCGATGCGAAGAAGAACGACCTGCTCGACTGGACGCCGAAGGCGCCGGTGCTGCTCTGCGGCGGCAAGTACGACCCGACCGTGCCACCCAGCGTGCACATGGACGTATTGATGGCGAAGTTTACGGCAGAGGGTCTTACCAGCCCGCAAGTACAATCGGTCGATGTCGATCCCTATATCCAGGCGACTTACGGTGTGGCGTCTCCGTCCTCGACGACCAAGACCATGCCGGATCCGACTACCGACGCGGCAGCCTACGCGACCTACATGGCGAGCTACCACGGCACCTACGAGCCGCCGTTCTGCGAACAGGCGGCGAGGAAGCTGTTCGATACGGTGAAGTAAAGCCGCATCCGAGTACGAAGAAGCAGCCTGCGGGCTGCTTCTTCCGTTTACGGCATCGAATGCGTCGTGCTTGCGGCGGAGCTGGACAATATCCCGACTGCGACAGCTTGCCAGCGCGCGGCGCGCAGGCTAACCTCGCCGCCTGATCCTGTTTATGAACCGATTCCGATGCTGGTGCTGGAAAAGCTGAGCAAGACTTACGAGGGCGCGCGCAGGCGCAGCGTGCTGCGCGGCGTCGATCTCACGCTCGCCTCGGGCGAGTACATCGCCGTCATGGGCGAATCCGGCATCGGCAAGTCCACCTTGCTCAATCTGATCGCGGGGCTGGATCGCCCCGATGCGGGCAGCATCCGGCTCGACGGCGTCGATCTGACCGGACTCGACGACGATGCCGCCACCATTTTGCGGCGCGAGCGCATGGGCTTCGTGTTCCAGGCGTTCCACATCCTGCCCTATCTTTCGCTGGCGCAGAACGTCGCGCTGCCGCTGGTCCTGAACCGCGTCGCCGAACACGAAGCGGACGAGCGCACGCGGGCGATGCTCGCCGCCGTGGGCCTCGACGGGCGCGAGGCGAGCATGCCGCGCGAATTGTCCGGCGGCGAATTGCAGCGCGCGGCGATCGCGCGCGCGCTGGTGCACCGGCCGAAGCTGCTGCTCGCGGACGAGCCCACCGGCAATCTCGATCCGGACAGCGCCGCGCAGGTTCTGGCCTTGCTGCGCGAGCAGGTCAAGAGCAGGAACGCGGCCTGCATCCTGGTCACGCATTCGCAGGCGGCGGCCGCGACCGCGGACCGGATCATGGTGCTGACGGCGCAGGGGCTGCGGGAAGCACGCTGATGCGCCCGCCCGCAGCCTTGAGCCTGTCACCCTTGACGTTATCCCCCTTGGCGCTGTTCCTCGCGCCGCTGGCGCAGCACAAGGGCAGGCTAGCAGTCTCGGTGCTCGCGATCGCGCTGGGCGTGGCGCTGGGCTACGCGGTGCAGCTGATCAACGCCGTGGCGCTGAACGAATTCTCGCAGGCGGTGCGCTCGCTCGCGGGCGAGGCCGATCTCGAAATCCGCGGGCCGCGCGCCGGCTTCGACGAGACGCTCTATCCGCGCGTCGCGCGCCTGGCGCAGGTTGCAGTGGCGAGCCCGGTGCTGGAGGTGCAGGCGAAGCTGCCCGGGCGGAAACGGCCGCTGCGCGTATTGGGCGTGGACGCCTTCCGCGCGGCGCAGGTGCAGCCGCGCTTGATCGGAGACCTGCCGGGCGACCGGCTCGACTTGCTGCGGCCGGATGCCTTGTTCCTCAGTCCGGCTGCGGCCGACAGCCTGAAGCTGAAAGTGGGCGACCGGATCGCGCTGCAGGTGGGCCTCGGGCAGGTGAATCTGCGCGTGGCCGGGCTGCTGCGCGCGGCCGGGCGCGAACGCCTGGGGGTGATGGACATCGCCGCTGCGCAACTGGCGCTGCAGCGCCTCGGGCGCATCAACCGCATCGACATCCGCGCGCGCCCCGGCGCCGACCTGGGCGCATTGCAGGCGCGCCTGCGGGCCGAGCTGCCGCCGGGCTTGATCGTCGAGCGCCCGCAGAACGATCTGCAGCGCAATGCCAGCATGTCGCGCGCTTACCGCGTGAATCTGAATGTGCTCGCGCTGGTGGCGCTGTTCACCGGCGGCTTCCTGGTGTTCTCGGCGCAGGCGCTGTCGGTGGTGCGCAGGCGCGCACAGCTCGCGCTGCTGCGCGTGCTCGGCGTCACGCGCGGCGGCATGGTGCGCGCGCTGCTCGCCGAGGGCGCGCTGATCGGCGCGGCCGGGGCCGCGATCGGACTCGCCGCGGGCTACCTCATAGCCGGCGCCGTGCTCGCGCGTTTCGGCGCCGACCTCGGTGCAGGGGAGTTCCGCGGACTGCATCCCGACCTGCACGCGGATGTCCGGACCAGCGCGCTGTTTTTCGCGCTCGGCGTGCTGGTCGCGGTG
>DATKUQ010000313.1:0-3323 GCA_035530495.1 Burkholderiales bacterium | reverse complement strand
GTCGGAAAAATCCAGCGCACCCTGGTCTACGCGCACGCGCCGCACCGCGACGGCGAAGCCACTGTCTTTGCCTGCCTTCGCCGCAGCCGGGCTGGGCGCAGCTGCGGCCTTGGCGGCGTCCGCCGCGCCTTTCCCGCTTGCCGCATGCTTGCTGGCGAACGCCCGCGAGAGGTTGGTGGTGCCGTCTTTTGCGATCGCGAATCGGCCCGCCGGAGCCGTCAGCCGCAACTCGTCGATGTCGATGCGATCCGGTGATAGGCTGGCCTTGAGCGAGTCGGTCGCGAGTGATTTCCAGCCGAACAGGTGCACCCCGCTCAGGTCGTCCAGCGCGAGGTCGGTGACAGACGCGCTGCCCGAATAGGCGAACTTCGCCTGCTTGCCGCCGACACGCAGCGTGCCGGAGAGCGCAGCCTTGCCCGACACCAGTTTCACGCTCGCCAATTGCGCCAGCAGGGGCTGGATCGGCGCGAGCGCCACGCCGCTCGCCTTGATTTTCGCGGTAGCCCTGCCCTGCACAGGCACTGCCTGACCGCTCAGTACGATGTGCCCGCCGCTTTTCACGTCGGCACTCGCATCGAATGCAAGCGGCCGCGCCGGATCGGTCGACACGTCTGTGAGTTTTGCCCTCAGCCGCTGCAGCACCAATGCGATGTCGCTGGCGCGATCGGCCACGCTCACGACGCCATCCTTCAATTCAACGGTCTTCACCCGCGCCGTCAGCGGCTTGGCCGATTTGGACGCCTCCATGGCGGGCAGAAGATCGAGCAGCGTTACGCGGCCCTTGTCGAGCACCGTGTCCACACCCAGGCTGCCGATGTGCACCGCGTCGGCAGCCAGCGAATTCTCGGCGCTGTCGTAGCGCGTGCCTGCCAGCGACAAGCCGGCAAGTCGCAGCGCCGCCGGCCGGGTGCGCGCGGACGCCCCGGAGGCGGCGCTTGCCTCGAAGCGCGCCAGCGCCAGATTGCCATCGCCCAGGTGCACGCGTATGCCCTGCGCGCCGGACGCCGCTTCGAAGGCAAAGCTCCCGCTCAGCCCGTCCGCGCTGAGCGCAAGCGGTGTCCTCGCGGTGCGATCGGCATAACGCGCCGAGGCGCTGCCTATGTTTACCGTGCCCAGGCTCAGCTGCCACTTGGCCGGCTTGGCGGCGCCGGCCGAACCGCTTGCGCCGCCGGCGAACAGCTGCAGCAGATCCAGCTCGCCCTTGGCGTCGCGCGCGAGCGCCAGCCGGAGATCGGCGACGCGCAAGGCCTTGGCCGAAGCGCTCTGCGCGCCAAAATCGAAGGCGATACCGTTCAGGGCGAGCTGCCGCACGGCTGCCGAGGGTCCGGCTCCACCGGCTGATCCGATGCCGGCGCTGGCCAGCGCGAGCGCATCCGCGGAACCGCGGCGCGTGCCGAATTCGAATTTCACGCCGTCGAGCGCGATCGCGCCGATTTTTGCGAGAGGCCGTCCGTCCTTTCCCGCGACCAGGCTAGGCTCGCCGACGCGCATGGCCTTGACAGCGGCCTGCTGTGCCGCCGAGTCGAAATCGATGCCGGCGACGGAGATCGCGCCGAAGCGGGCCTGCAACGCCCTTTTGCCTGCGCCGCCCAGCGCCAGTCCGTGCACATCCAACTTTGCGCCTTTCACGCTGAACCGGGGTTTGCCTTGGACCAGGGCCAGTTCATACGGCAGTTCCAGGTCCGCATCCCCGGCAAGGATGCGCACCGCGGTATAGGCATCCAGATAAGGCATCATTTCCTTCAGCGCCACCTTGTCGAGGGCGAGCGTCCCGCTCGCGCGCAGCGGCGTAAGCGAGAGCGTTCCCTTCCAGCGCAGCTTCACCCCTTGCGGTGTCTGCCCCTCCAGCGCATACGAACCCGGCTCGGCAGCGAGTGTCGACAGCGACGACACTTCGATGGACAAATGCTCCAGCTGATTGCTGTAGCCCTGCCGCCGGTCCTCGAAGGCTATGCTGCCCTTGGTCACGGCAAAATGGCCGATGGCGAAACGCGGCGGCGGCCCCGCGGCCGCGCCGCCCGCATTCGGCGCCAGCGCGGCCAGGTTGAGCCGCCCGTCCTTCGCGATGTCCACGTTCAGCGCCGGAGCGGTGAGCCGCACTTCGTCCAGTATCCATGCGCGGTGCAGCAGCGAGCGCCATTCGAGATCGGCCACGGCATCGGCGAAGCCGAACAGCGGCTTTCCCGTCGTGGTCTCGAGTGCAAATTCGCGCGCGTGCAGCCTGAGGGTGAAGGGATTGAAGCTGATTGCGCCGATGTGCGCGCGTTGATGCAGCTGCTGCTCGACCAGACGCGGCAACTCGCGCTGTGCGACCCAGGGCGCAAGCAGGAATCCGGCAAGCGCGTAGAGCGCAAGCAGTACCACCGCGACAAGAGCGACCGGCAGCAGCTTGCGCATGGCTGCCTTCGGTGTTTTCTGCTGGTTCATGGCCGGCGCAGGATTAGAGAAGAGCTATCGCTGCGTCCAAGGGCAAATCGACGCTAGTCGCTGACGTAGAGCGCCGGAAACTGGCGCTTCAGATTGGCGATTTTCGGCAGGTCGTTGATTACAATATAGGGCTCGTTCGGATGCAGCGCAAGATAGTGTTGATGGTAGGCTTCCGCTGCGTAAAATCCCTTCAGCGGCGTTACCTCGGTGACGATAGGGCGCGCAAAGGCATGCGCCGCGCCCAATTGCGCGATATAGGCTTCGGCGACGCGTTTCTGTTCGCTGTTGGCATAGAAAATGGCCGAGCGATATTGGGTGCCCTCGTCCGGACCCTGCCTGTCGCGTTCGGTCGGATCGTGCGCGACGGAAAAGAACACTTGCAACAACTGACCGTAGGAAATGCGCGCGGGGTCGTAAGAAATACGCACCGACTCGGCGTGGCCGGTGGTGCCGGTGCTCACCATCTCATAGTGGGCCGTCGCCGCGCTGCCCCCGGCGAAGCCGGACACCACTTGCGTGACGCCTTTGACGTGCTCGAACACGCCTTCCATGCCCCAGAAACAGCCGCCGGCGAAAACGGCGGTCTGCGTGCCCTTTGCCGCCGCCAAGGGCGTATCGATTTTCGGGTTCGGCAACGGTCCTGCGGCACGAGACGGAACAAAGACGAAAAGCAGCACGGCCGCGAGCGCTATCCCCGCCAACCCGATGAACCCGTCTCTGGATATACGCGACATGGCATGTTCTCCTTGGACCTGGGTGCGCGCGCCGCTTATGGTGTGCCCGGACGAACCCTGCTCCAGCGCGTATCATAACCAAGTAAGGGCATGGGTGAATGCCTTTTGCGGTCCTAAAAACAGCTTGAATCCCGATCCCCTTTATCTCGCCATAGACCAGGG
>DATKUQ010000312.1:0-2469 GCA_035530495.1 Burkholderiales bacterium | reverse complement strand
AGGGGGGATCGAGACCTTCGCCGCGCATATTCCAAAAATCAGAGGAAGCTCTTGATGCGAGATGAATTTGACCAGAGCTTCCCACACAAGGAAGCGGCATTCGATGAAATTGCCGACGATCTACCCATGAGCAAGCGCAGGCAGCGTTCCGAATCGAGCAAGTCGCTGACCAAGCTGTTCGTGCTCGACACCAACGTGCTGATGCACGATCCCACCAGCCTGTTCCGTTTCGAGGAACACGATGTGTTCCTGCCGATCATGACGCTGGAGGAACTCGACGGCCACAAGAAAGGTCTGTCGGAGGTCGCGCGCAATGCGCGCCAGGCGAGCCGCTACCTCGACGAAATCGTCAGCAGCATCGCCGGCAAGATCGACGCCGGCATTCCGCTCAAACGCCACGAGGCGGACTTCGCCACGGGCAAGCTGTTCCTGCAGACCCAGGCGCTCGACAGCGCGCTGCCCGAATCGCTCGCTTTGGGCAAAGCCGACAATCACATCATCGGCGTGGTCATGGCCCTGCAGCGCCAACAGCCGCAGCGTCAGGTAATCCTGGTGTCCAAGGACATCAACATGCGCATCAAGGCGCGCGCGCTGGGACTCGCCGCCGAGGACTATTTCAACGACAAGGTGCTGGAGGACATCGATCTGCTCTACACCGGCGTGCGCGAGCTGCCGGCGGACTTCTGGGACCAGCATGCGAAGGACATGGAATCCTGGAAAAAGGAAGGGCGCACCTTCTACCGCGTCAAGGGGCCGCTGTGCCAGCATCTGCTGGTCAACGAATTCGTCTACCAGGAAAGCGGGCACCCGCTGCACGCCATCGTGCGCGAGCAGACCGGGCGCACGGCGGTGCTGGAAACCATCAAGGACTATTCGCACCAGAAAAACAATATCTGGGGCATCACAGCGCGCAATCGCGAGCAGAATTTCGCCCTCAATCTGCTGATGAATCCGGAGGTCGATTTCATCACCCTGCTCGGCCAGGCCGGCACCGGGAAGACCCTGCTCACGCTCGCGGCAGGATTGATGCAGACGCTGGAGAGCAAGATTTTTTCGGAGATCATCATCACCCGCGTCACCGTGCCGGTGGGCGAAGACATCGGTTTCCTGCCCGGCACCGAAGAAGAGAAAATGAACCCCTGGATGGGCGCGCTGGAGGACAATCTCGACGTGCTCAACAAGTCGGACGACGAAGGCGGGGACTGGGGGCGCGCCGCGACGCGCGACCTGATCCGATCGCGCATCAAGGTAAAGTCGCTCAACTTCATGCGCGGCCGCACCTTCCTCAACAAATATCTGATCGTCGACGAGGCGCAGAACCTCACGCCCAAACAGATGCGCACGCTGATCACGCGCGCCGGCCCCGGCACCAAGGTCGTATGCCTGGGCAATATCGCCCAGATCGACACGCCCTATCTCACCGAAGGCTCATCCGGCCTGACGTACGTCGTCGATCGCTTCAAGGGCTGGGTGCATGGCGGCCACGTTACGCTGCAGCGCGGCGAGCGCTCGCGGCTGGCGGACCACGCGGCGGAAGTGCTTTAGCTCTACCGCCGCTCGCAACTTCGGTCAGCTGAGGTGCTTTGGCGGCTCCGCTGAGCGCGACAGCGGTCGGCAGCGAGTGCTGTAGCCGCTACGCTGCGGGAAATCGCGGCCGGCCGAGGCGATTTTGCGCTTTGGCGCGGGCAGCGCCGGTGCGCAGGCAAATGCGCTCCCATTCGCAGCAAGTCCCTTATAATTCCCGGCTCGGAATTTTCCGAGAAATCCCTGTCATTGAAGTGGTTGTCTGGATACGCTGTCATGAAAGGAGGCACCATGGATCGTCGAGACTTTCTTAAAGCCACTACAGCCATTTCTGCAGCAGGCGCATTGGGCACCTTGTCCGGCCAGGCGCGGGCGCAAAGCGCTCCCTGGGCCAAGGGCACGCGCTGGCGCAGCTTCGAGGTCACCATGCGCATCGAGGTGGCAAAACCTGAAGGGGTGACCAGGGTATGGCTGCCCCTGCCCCTTGCCGCCGATCGCGACTGGTTCAGGACATTCGACAACAGTTGGAGCGGGAACGCTGCCGGCGCGACAGTGGTTCCGCTTGCCAAATACGATGCGGCGTTGCTCTATGCCCACTGGCAAGCCGGCACCGAGCGGCCCGCAATCGAGGTCGTGAGTCGCTTTGCCACCCGGGATCGCGCGGTCGACTGGACCCATCCGGGCAAGTTCGCGCCGACGGAGAAGGCGGTGCTTGCGCGCTACCTTCAAGCTACCGAGGACATCCCCACCGACGGCATCGTGCGCGACACGGCGACCAAGGTCACCAAAGGCGCACGCAGCGATGTCGATAAGGCGCGCGCCATCTACGAATGGATCGTCAACAATACCTACCGTGACCCGAAGACGCGTGGCTGCGGCATCGGCAATATCAAGGCCATGCTGGAGTCGGGCAATCTGGGCGGAAAATGCGCCGACCTGAGCGCA
>DATKUQ010000311.1:0-9082 GCA_035530495.1 Burkholderiales bacterium | reverse complement strand
ATCGTCGCGGCGACGGCGCTGCTGCTGATCGTGTTCGCGCTGTTCTTCCAGCGCACGCTGATCGGCAAGGCGCTGCATGCGTGCGCGTCGAACCGCCTTGGCGCCCGCCTGGTCGGCATTCCGACCGCGATTGCCGGCCAGATCAGCTTTGGGCTGGCTGCGTGCCTCGGCGCGATCGCGGGCGTGCTCGCCGGTCCGATCGTGACCATCTATTACGACAGCGGCTTCCTGATCGGGCTGAAGGCCTTCGTCGCGGCGATCCTCGGCGGGCTGGTCAGCTTTCCGCTGACGGTGCTCGCATCGCTGGGGGTGGGCATCGCCGAGTCCTTCTTTTCGTTCTGGACCAGCAATTTCAAGGAGGTGATGGTCTTCGGCCTGATCCTGCCGGTGCTGCTATGGCGCTCGCTGCGCTCGCCGGCCCACGTGGAGGAGGAGGAGTGATGCCGGCGCGCGGGACCTGGATTGCGGCGATCCTGGCGTTCGTCATCGTCGCCTTGCCGTTCACCGGCCTGATGCCGCCTTACTGGGTGACGCTGTTCAACTACATCGGCATTTCGAGTCTCGTTGCGATCGGTCTGGTGCTGCTGACCGGCGTCGGCGGGATGACCTCGTTCGGGCAGGCTGCGTTCGTCGGCCTGGGTGCGTATACGACCAGCGTGCTGACCGTCCATTACGGCATGAGCCCCTGGCTGGCATTGCCGGTGTCGCTGTCGGTCACCGCGCTGGGTGCGCTGTTGATCGGCGCGCTTACGGTGCGCCTGTCGGGCCATTATCTTCCGCTCGGGACGATCGCCTGGGGCGTCGCCCTGTTCTATCTTTTCGGCAATCTGAACTGGCTCGGCGCGCACGACGGCATGTCGGGAATCCCTGCGCTTCGCATCGGCCATCATGCGCTGATCGACGGGCGCCAGTACTTCATCGTCGTGTGGCTGGCGGTCGTGCTGGCGGTGGTCGCGGTACAGAACCTCCTCGGCGGAAGAACCGGCAGGGCGGTGCGCGCGCTGCGCCGAAGCACCGTCGCGGCCGAGGCCTTCGGCGTGAACGTCGCGGGGACCAAGCTGAAGATCTTCATTTTCGCCGCGGTGCTCGCGGGCCTCGCCGGATGGCTGTACGCGCATTTCCAGCGCTCGGTCGCGCCGGGCCCCTTCGGCGTGGATGCCGGAATCGAGTACCTGCTGATGGCGGTCGTCGGCGGCGCCGGCCGCGTATACGGCGCGATACTCGGCGCGACGGCCATCACGTTTCTGCGCGATCAGCTGCAGAACATCCTGCCGGCGCTCATCGGAACGCCGGGCAACTACGAGATCGTCGTCTTCGGCGCGGTGCTGGTGTTTGCGCTGCAGGCGGCGCCCAACGGTTTGTGGCCGATCCTGTTCGGCCCTCCGCGGCCGGCGAGGGCCGTACGCCGCAGTTCTTCGGCAAAGCTTTCGCGCCGCAGCGTCGTCACGCGCGGAGCGCCGCTGCTCGATGTCGAATCGGTGTGCAAGAGCTTCGGCGGGCTGGTCGCTGTGAACGAGGTAGGCTTCGACGTGCGCGCCGGCGAGATCGTCGGCCTGATCGGCCCGAACGGCGCGGGCAAGAGCACGACTTTCAATCTGATCTGCGGATCTTTGGCGCTGAACAGCGGCGAGATCCGCTTTTGCGACGCGTCGATCGCCGGCGCGACACCGCAGCAGATCGCCGCACGCGGACTCGGGCGCACTTTCCAGCACGCGGACATCGTCGCCGAGATGAGCGTTCTCGAAAACGTCGCGCTCGGCGCCCACCTGCGCGGCGAAGCCGGATTGCTGCGCGCGATGCTTAGGCTCGATAGGGCCGAGGAAGCGCGGCTCCTCGACGAGGCGGCGCGCCAGTTGCAGCGGGTCGGCCTCGCGGACCACGCGCACAAGCTGGCGGGCAGCCTCGCGCTCGGTCAGTTGCGCCTGGTGGAGGTCGCGCGCGCTCTGTGTCTCGATCCGGTGCTGGTGCTGATGGACGAACCGGCCGCCGGCCTGCGTTTCGGCGAGAAGAAAGCGCTCGCCGGCCTGCTGCGCGAACTGCGCAGCGACGGCGTCAGCGTCCTGCTCATCGAGCACGACATGGACTTCGTGATGAGCCTGGCCGATCGGCTGGTCGTGCTCGATTTCGGCACCAAGATCGCCGAAGGCGCGCCCGCGTCGGTGCGAAACGATCCGAAGGTGCGCGATGCCTACCTGGGAGGCGTGGCGGCGTGAGTTCGGCACATCTCCAGGTGCACGAGGTATCGGTGAGCTACGGCCGCACGCGCGCAGTGAACGCGGTGTCGCTGGAGGTGCCGAAAGGCGCGCTCGTGACCATCCTCGGCGCGAACGGGGCCGGAAAGAGCACGCTGCTCAATGCGATCATGGGTATTTTGCCGGCCAAGGGCAGCATCCGCTTCGACGGACACGCGCTCGAGCAGCTGCCGCTGGAGACCCGCGTCGCTCGCGGCCTCAGTCTCGTCCCCGAAAAACGCGAGCTGTTTCCGGACCTCACGGTCGCCGACAATCTGCAGCTAGGCGGATTCCGCCGACGCGCTGCCGAGCGCGACAAGGCGCTCGCCGACGTTTACGCGCAGTTTCCCCGCCTGCAGGAGCGCCAGCGCCAGCTCGCGGGAACGCTGTCCGGCGGCGAGCGGCAGATGCTGGCGATGGGTCGTGCCATAATGTCGCAACCGAAGCTGCTGATGCTGGACGAACCCAGCCTCGGCCTTGCTCCGCGTATCGTCGCCGAGGTGTTTCAGCGCATGGTCATGCTGCGTGAAAGCGGCGTGTCGATCCTGCTCGTGGAGCAGAACGCGCGTGCTGCCTTGCAGGTCGCCGACTATGCTTATGTGCTGGAACTGGGGAGCATCACCAAACACGGGCCCGCGGCGGAGATCGCGAACGACGAACGGCTGATCGAAAGCTATCTGGGCCTGGGGGGTACCGAGTACTAAGGACGGGTTTCAAAATGAACGTTTTTTTGTCATTCCGAGCGAAGCGAGGAATCTGCCTGTAAATAGACAAAGAGCAGATTCCTCGGCTGAGGGCCTCGGAATGGCGTCTCATATTGAAACCGGTTGTAAGCCGAAACAGAAGCAAGAAACACAACATTTCAACGCAGAGAGGAGACATCATGAAGAACCGCATAACCATCATCGCCGCTGTTGCGGCGGTATTCGGCATCGCCACCTGTGGCGTGGCCGAGGCGCAGATCAGGGTCGGCATCACGGTTTCGGCCAGCGGTCCGGGCGCGGCGCTCGGCCATCCGCAGATGAAGACCGTGAAGGCGCTGCCGAAGGAAATCGACGGGCAGAAAATCACCTACATCGCGCTCGACGACGCATCGGACCCGACCAAGTCGGCGCAAAACGCGCGCAAGCTGATCGCCGAGGACAAAGTCGACGTCCTGGTCGGCTCGTCGCTGACGCCGACCAGCATGCCCTTGCTCGACATCGCACACGAAACGAAAACGCCGCTGCTGACGCTGGCGGCCGCGGCCGAACTGGTCACGCCGATGGACGCCAAGCGCCACTGGGTGTTCAAGGTCGTGCCGAACGATGATTTGCTGGCGAGCGCGA
This sequence comes from Burkholderiales bacterium, assembly GCA_035530495.1. GTDB lineage: Bacteria > Pseudomonadota > Gammaproteobacteria > Burkholderiales > SG8-39 > 2-12-FULL-64-23. Next base: position 5,523 of record DATKUQ010000311.1, on the reverse strand, counting down.
TCATGAAGTACATCGCGAAGACCGGCGTCAAGAAGCTCGGCTACATCGGCGTGTCCGACGGCTACGGCGAGGGCTACTACAAGGCGCTGAGCCAGTTGGCGCCGAAGCTGGGCATCACGCTGACCACCCACGAAGTCTACGGGCGCGGCGATTCGAGCGTGACCGGGCAGGTACTGAAGATCATCGCGACCAATCCCGACGCGGTGTTCATCGCCTCGGCCGGAACGCCGGCGGTGCTGCCGCAGAAAGCGCTGCGCGAGCGCGGCTACAAGGGCCCGATCTTCCAGACGCACGGCGTCTCCACCGAGCAGTTCATCAAGCTGGGTGGCAAGGCCGTCGAAGGCACGATCTACTCCGGCGAGGTGTTCACCGTCGCGAACGACCTGCCGCCATCCAGCCCGTTCCGCAAGGCGCCGGAGGAATTCACCAAGGCCTACGAGGCGGTGTACGGGGAGGCACCGAACATATTCGGCGCGCACCTCTGGGACACGATGGTCCTGCTCAAGCACGCCATCCCGGGCGCGCTTAAGCACGGCAAGCCGGGAACCGCCGCGTTCCGCTCCGCGCTGCGCGATCAGCTCGAGCGGGGCAAGGACATCTATTTGAACAACGGCCTGTCGAGCATGACTCCCACCGACCACAACGGCTACGACGAGCGCACGCCGTTCCTGATCAAGGTCGAGGGCGGCGCCTTCCATCTGCTGAAGCAATGAGCTGATCGACCTGCACCTGGGGCGCGCGCGGGTTTCTCGCGTGCGCCCCGATGCGGGGATCGCAGGCGCGCTCAGCCTGCCGCGTAGGCGGCGCGCTCGAACTTCGCGTACACCTCCAAAAAACGCGGTTCGACGAAGGGCAGCGTCTGCGTCATGATCGTTCCGGCGACGTCCTTCGCCGGGTCGAACCAGAAGTGCGTGTTGAGCACGCCGGCCCAGCCCTGCGAGTCGGCCGAGCGCATGCCCGGCACGTCCTGCTCGACACGCAGGAAGCCGAGGCTGTGCGTCTTCGGCGTGCCCGGAAACAGATCGACGTCGGCGGTGATCGGCGGCGCCACGGTCGTCATTTTGCCCACGCGCAGCTCGCCTATGTGATTCGCGAGCATGGTCGCGACGCCTTTCTCGCTCAGCACGCGCTTGCCGTCGAGGCTGCCCTTGTTCAGGAACATGCGTATGAAGCGCATGTAGTCTCCGGCGGTCGAGTACAGCGCGTGGCCCATGCCGTAGAACTCCGGGTGCGGCGGCGGCGCCAGCTCGAACGGCGCGAACTTGCCGTCTTCGCCGCGCGCGCTGACCGAAGCCAGTCGCGCAGCGAGCGCGCCTTCGCATTCGAATGCGGTGCTCGCCATGCCGAGCGGCGCGAAAATCTCCTTCTGGCAATACTTGTCGATGCGGCGGCCGTCGATCGCCTCGACCGCCTGGCACAGCCAGTCGATGCCGATGCCGTAGTCCCAGCGGGTCCCCGGATCGAACACCATCGGATAGAACAGCGAGGACTTCAGCCCGGAGAGGATCGACGGGTGTCCGGTCTTCTGCATCCACAGCGCGATGTCCGGATTCCAGAATTCGTACACCAGGCCCGAGGTGTGCGTGGCGAGCTGCCGGATGGTGGCGCGCGACTTCGGCGCGCGCATGCGCGGGCTGTCGCCGTCGAAGCCTTCGAGTACCTGGATCTTTGCGAAGTCGGGAAGGATGCTCTCGACCGGTGCGTTTGGGTCCAGCTTGCCGCGGTCGATCAGGATCATCGCCGCGGTCGATCCGATCGCCTCCTGTTGTGTACGCTTGCTTTTGGAAGGGAAGTCCCGCCGGTCCTCTTTGGGTTGTCGCCCACGGCATTTGCCTTTGGACCACGGCGTCCGCCTTCGACCGAACCCGATTTTGTCTGGACGCGAGGTGCGCGCCGGGCGTTCGGTGCGCGCAAGGGACGCGGACACCTTACGGGCCATGTTCCGCTGCTTTGGAGGGTGCGTCAAGGCAGCGCGAACGCGCCGCCCGAAACGGGGCCTATGCGATTTTCGCGCCTTTTTCGGCGAGCAAGGCGCGCAGGACGGAGCGGTGGCAGTGCGATTCGTCCTCGCAGTAGCAGCCGACCGAAAAGTTCGCATGCTGCGACAGCGCCGCGAGCACGTCGAGCGTGCGGCTGTTTTCGGGAGTCGCCATCTCCGCCCGGTATTTTTTCGAGAAGGCGAGCCAGTCGCGCTCGGACGCAGCCGCCTGCCCGAGTTTCATCGTTTCGACGCTGGGCGCGAGGTTCGGAAACCACACGTCGTACCAGTTCTGCGAGGCGAAGGCCGTCTTGGGCACGCCGCGCGGCGGACGGCGGACGGTGCCGATGCGGGTACCTTCGTCCTTGAGCCGCGTGCTGCCCAGCCTGACTACGCGCACGACCATTTACGTCTCCCGGGTCTGCGCGTTTTTGCGCCATCCCGTCTTACCTGTGGAACCGGTGCTTGCCTCATGCCGGCATGTTCCCGATGAAGGCGAGCGTCAGACCGCACACGAAGGCGATCACGCCGATCCACGCCGTAATCGAAAGTTCGCGGCGCATTGCGGTAGCGTCCTGCAGCGCACCCGTGCTCACGCGGAATTTCCAGCTCGGAATGGACCATACGCAAACCAGATTGCACAGCAGAGACAGCAAAAGCAAGACCACGGCGATGGACAGAACGACCGCGCCCGGCGTGCCGAAGCCGGGCTTGCTGCCGAATATCGTGATGACGACGAAGCTGCCGGTGACGAGTGAAGAGAACCAGGTATGGAAAGCGCTCCGGTCTCGAAGCCATTCGGTGACGAAGGGTCGTTTCGCATCGTCGATGACGGAAAGATCGAGACGGCGTACTTCGGACATGAACGCTTCCCGTAAGTAAATGTTCTGGCGCTGGCCTAAAGATAGGCGCTTGCGCGCCCTGGCGCAAGCCGTGTCGGACCGTGTCGGCCGCTCAACTGCTGACGCGGTTGCGCCCGCCTTCCTTCGCCCGGTACAGCGCCTGGTCGGCGCCGCGCAGAACTTCGGCCGGGGTCGTCATCTGATCGCCGGGCTCGGCGATGCCTATGCTCACCGTTACCGACAGCGTCTTCTCGGCCGAGCGCAAGCTGCGCAGCCTGGTGCCGGTCTCCGGGTCTTTCGGCCTGTCGTCCCGGCGCACGGCCATCTGGTAGGCGGCGATCTCGGCGCAGAGCTTTTCGACGTGCGGCCGCGCCTCGGCCAGCCTGGTCTCGGGAAACAGGATGCAGAACTCCTCACCACCATAGCGGTATGCGGTGCCGCCGCCGGTAGCCTGCGCCAGGCGCGCGGCCACCAGCCGGAGCACCTGGTCGCCGATGTCGTGGCCGTGGGTGTCGTTGAATTTCTTGAAGTGGTCCACGTCGAGCATCGCGATCGCGTGCACCGGGCCGAGGCCGTGCAGCCGCTCTTCCAGCGCGCGGCGGCTCGGCAGTCCGGTCAGCTCGTCGCGAAACGCCAGGCGGTGCGACTCCTGCAACAGCGACACCAGCAGAATGGCGCCCGCGGCCGTGATGAAGGTGGCGAATGCGCCGGGCGTATCCACCCATTCGCAGGCGACGAAGAATGCAACCAGCGCGCCCGCCTGGCCGATGTCCAGCGGGCGCGTCTCGGCCGCCTGGACCTTCGGCCAAGCCCTGACCACGGCGGCGACGAAAGCCGCGACGAACAGCAGCCGGCCCAGCAGCGGGGTAGGCGGGGATCGCAGCAGCCGGTACTCGAGCAGGTCCTGCCATACCATGCCGGACAGGCTGCTGTGGCCCGCGCTCGCGATCCAGGCGGCGAACAGGGTCTCGGCCACGGCCAGCATGAGCCAGCGGTAGTTGAAATGGTGGGATATGCCGCGCTCGGGGTAGACCGCCGCCAGCAGGAAGTTGAGCGGCACGAAGATGGCGGCCGCGGTGAATACCGCGTGCACGGTGAAGCTGTCGGCGCCGAAGCCGAGCGCGTAGCTGTAGCCGGCAATGGCGGCAAGCAGCGAGGCGAGTGCGATGAAGGCGCGGCCGCGATTGAACCACGCCCCCATGCCCGTTCCCAGCAGCAGCACCGCGTAGGGCCCCAGCGTCTTCAGGCCGGAGAGGGAAGGCGGCAGCACCGGGCCCGCGGCCAGCGCCGCGGCGGCGGCCAGGAGGATCGCCGCCGGCGCGAGCACGGGCCGAAAGGTGCGGAGGGCCGAAACGTTCAACGCCGCGTACCGCGTCCGGCTTCGAGCGTGCCGAATCTTGTCATCATGCTCCCTTGCCAATCGTCGGAGTGTTTGTTCTTCGCGACATGGTACACCGCCGGCGCGGCCGAAGAAACGCCGCCGCGCATTCCGGATTCAACTTACGATTTACGGTCCACGAACAGGACCGCAGGTCCGGGTGCGAGGTGCTTATGCGGCATACATCCGCTATCCAGTCGCTGGCGCATTCGGATCGAAGAACCGAACCGAATTACGCCCGGCCTCTTTGGCTTGATACATTGCCGCATCGGCCCGTCTGAAGATGTCGTCCTGGGCGACTTCATGTTTGACGAACAACACAGCGCCGATGCTTGCAGTGCAGCGATGCTCGACCGCGGCACCTTCCTTTCCAGCGCTGCCGATGTCGAGCCGATAGGGCGCAGACAGGCTGGCGCGGATCTTCTCGGCGACGACGCCGGCCTGCGAGGCCGATATGGCTTGATCTTCGTCCAAATCGCTCAGCAGCAACACGAACTCATCGCCGCCGAAGCGTGCCACGGTGTCGCTCTCGCGCACGCAGCTTGTCAGTCGCCTTGCAACCTCGATCAGCAGCAAATCGCCAACTGGATGACCATGCGTGTCATTTAGCGACTTGAAGTTGTCCAGATCGAGGACCATCACTGCGCCATAGCAGGCGCTGCGCTTGCTCGCGGCCATGGCCTGGGTGAGCCGGTCGTTGAGCAGGCGACGGTTGGGCAGTTTGGTGAGCGGATCGAAGAACGCAAGCTGACGCACCTGGTCTTCCATCTGTTTGCGCTCGGTGATGTCGATGTAGCTGGTGACGAAACCACCGCTGGCGATGGGCGTGCCGCGTATTTCAAGCCATCGCCCGTTCGGCCGGACACGCTCCATATGGTGGGGCTCGAAACTCCGGGCGCGCGTGACAACGGCCTGCACCTGCTCGTCCATATCGCCCGGGCCGTATTCGCCCCGGTTGGCATTGAAGCGGGCAAGGTCCTCGAAATCGACCCAGCCCTTGGCGAAAAGAGAGGACGGAAAATCGAGCAACTCCTTGAACCGCTCGTTGTATGCGGTAAACCTGAGGTCGGCGTCGCACAGCGAGATACCGCCGGGAAAATTGTCGATGATGGTTTTCATCACGTCGCGCTGGTGCATGAGCTCGTCCTCGCTTTGCTTCTGCCCCGTGATATCGGTGTAGGTGGTGACGAATCCCGCTATTTCTCCATCGGATTTGAAGGGAAAACCTTCCACCCGGACCGTGCGTCCACCCGTCAGTTGCCGCTCGAAGCGGTGCGGCACGAATTGGCGCGCACGCGCGACTATGCTCCGCACCTGCTCTTCGG
>DATKUQ010000310.1:0-3835 GCA_035530495.1 Burkholderiales bacterium | reverse complement strand
GCTGTCGCGCGCGACCAAGCGCAGCAAAAACCAGATCTGTTTCTGGCCCCTGTAGCTGCTACGCCATTCGCGCCTAACCCATTGCGCCGGCACTTCGTAACGCAGCCAGTTTCTGGTGCGACCAAGGATCTTGACGTGGTGGGCCTTCAGTCCCACCTCTTCCTCAAGCTCCCGGAACATGGCCTGCTCCGGGGTTTCACCGTGCTTTATTCCGCCTTGCGGAAACTGCCAGGAATGCTCCTTGATGCGCTTGCCCCAGAATACTTCGTTCCTTGCGTTACAGAGAATTATGCCGACGTTCGGGCGATAGCCGTCACGGTCGAGCATGACACATTCACCTTAAGCTGGTATTTACACCATTCTTCCATATTTCCCGGCGCAATGAAAGCGGCATGCCGCTCATCGGCAGCGCCATCTTCAAGTAAAATGACGACGCCAAGTTCACCGGAATCCTTATGCGCGTTTCACAGTTTTTCCTGTCTACCCTAAGGGAAGCGCCCGCCGACGCCGAAATCGTCAGCCACCAGCTGATGCTGCGCGCCGGCATCATCCGGCGCCTTGCCGGCGGCATTTACACGTGGATGCCGCTGGGCCTGCGCATCGTGCGCAAGGTCGAGGCCATCGTGCGCGAGGAGATGAACCGAGCCGGTGCCGTCGAACTCGCGATGCCGGTGGTGCAACCGGCCGAATTGTGGCAAGAATCCGGCCGCTGGGAAAAATACGGCGCGGAGTTGTTGCGCTTCCAGGACCGGCATCAGCGCGATTTCGTGATTCAACCGACATCCGAGGAGGTCATCACCGATCTGGCGCGCAGCGAACTCAGAAGTTATCGCCAATTGCCGGTGCATTTCTACCAGATCCAGACCAAATTCCGCGACGAGCGCCGGCCGCGTTTCGGCATCATGCGCGGGCGCGAGTTCATTATGAAAGACGGCTACTCCTTTCACGCCGACCACGCCGACTTGCAGCGCGAATACAAGAACATGTATGACACGTACACGCGCATTTTCACGCGCCTCGGGCTGCAGTTCCGCGCCGTCGCCGCCGACCCCGGCGCCATCGGAGGCACTGGCTCGCACGAATTTCACGTGCTCGCCGATTCGGGCGAGGACGCCATCGCCTATTGCCCGGAATCGGATTACGCTGCCAATGTGGAACTGGCCGAGGCGCTGGCGCCGCGAGCGCCACGCACGGCGCCTGCCGCGCCCCTGCGCAAAGTGCCGACTCCTGGCAAGACCCGTTGCGAGGATGTCGCGCAACTGTTGGGCGCGCAGCTCGCGCAAACGGTCAAGGCGATCGCCGTGATGCACGAGGACCAATTTATACTGCTGCTGCTGCGGGGCGACCACAGCCTGAATGAAATAAAGACGCAAAAGCTGCCAGGGATGGATCCTTTCCGCTTCGCTACCGATGCCGAAGTCGAGCAGCATATCGGATGCAAGCCTGGCTATATCGGCCCGGTCGGGGTGAATGCGGGGATCAGGGTCATTGCCGACCGCGCGGTCGCCGTCATGGCCGATTTCATCTGTGGCGCCAACGAGGAAGGCTATCACCTCGCCGGAGCAAATTTTGGCCGCGACCTGCCCGAGCCGGTGCTCGTGGCCGATATCCGCAATGCCGTGGCCGGTGACCCCAGCCCGGACGGCAGGGGTATGCTGGCTATCTGCCGCGGCATCGAAGTCGGGCATATTTTTCAGCTGCGCACTAAGTACTCCGAGACGATGAAAGCGGTATTTCTGGACGAGTCGGGCAAATCGCGCGCATTCGAAATGGGCTGCTACGGCATCGGCGTGACGCGCATTGTCGGCGCCGCCATCGAGCAGAACCATGATGCGCGCGGCATCGCTTTCCCGCAGCCGATCGCGCCGTTCCAGCTGGCGCTGGTGCCAATCGGCTACCGTAAGAGCACTGCAGTCAGGGAAACCTGCGAGCGGCTCTATCGGGAGTTCGGCGCAGCGGGCATCGAAGTACTGCTCGATGACCGCGACGAGCGCCCGGGGGTGATGTTCGCCGACATGGAACTCATCGGCATTCCGCATCGCGTCGTGGTGGGCGAGCGCGGACTGAAAGAGGGCAAACTCGAATACCAGGGGCGGCATGAACAGAGTGCGACTGCGGTCGCCCTGGACGGGCTGCTCGCCTTCGTCAAAGCGAGGTTATGCGCGCATTAGCACATTGCGCCGTTTGCCTGGCGCTGCTCTGCGCGCATGGCGCAGCATTGGCCGGAGCGCAAGTCTACGAGCCGCTCGCCGCGAGCGTGCAGACGGCGCTGTCCAAGGCGGTGAGCGATAAGGCGCCGGTAATCTCTTCGTTCAGGTCCAAAGTTGACGAAGCCAACTGGCTGATTGCGATGTCGCGCAGGCTGGAAACGCGCATGCCCGACCTCAAGACGCGCATCGCGTTTCTGAAATCGGTGCATTACGAGGCCGTCCGCGCCGGACTCGACCCGCAAATGGTGCTGGGCCTGATCCAGGTCGAAAGCAGGTTCAACAAATATGCCGTTTCCGCGTCCGGTGCACGCGGATACATGCAGGTCATGCCCTTCTGGGTAAAGCTCATCGGCGCGAAAGGCGACGACCTGTTCGACATGCGCAAGAATCTGCGCTACGGCTGCGTCATCCTGCGCCACTACCTCGATCTGGAGAAAGGGGATCTGTACCGCGCGCTTGGGCGCTACAACGGCAGCCTGGGCAAGCCTGCTTATCCACGCGCGGTGCTGGCGGCATGGAAGCAGCGATGGCATTACAGCGGCGGCAAGCCGTCCTGATCCGCATAGTCGGGGATCAGGGGAATCTAGACTGCCCTTGTCCTATAATCGCGGAGCCTAATCGCTAGTCGGTCGAACATGCCGGAGATTCTGGTCCTGTATTACAGCCATCGCGGTGCCGTCAAGGAAATGGCGCGGCTGGTCGCACGCGGCATCGAGTTGGTGCCCGGCGCCAGCGCGCGCCTGCGCACGGTGCCGCAAGTGTCTGCCATGACCAAGGTCGCGCAACCGGCGGTGCCCGACGCCGGTGCGCCTTATTGCGAACTCGAGGACCTGGAGCAGTGCGTCGGCCTTGCGCTGGGCAGTCCGACGCGCTTCGGCAATATGGCGGCGCCGATGAAACATTTCTGGGACGGGACCGGCGCACTCTGGTTAAAAGGCGCGCTCGCGGGCAAGCCGGCCGCAGCATTCACCTCCACCAGCAGCCTGCATGGCGGACAGGAGGCGACGCTGCTCTCGATGATGTTGCCGTTGATGCACCACGGCATGATCATCGTCGGCCTGCCCTACACTGCGCCCGAGTTGTCCGCGACCGAGACCGGCGGCACTCCGTATGGGGCGAGCCACGTTGCCGGTAGCGCCAGCGACCGGCCAATCAGCGACGAGGAAAAAAGTCTGTGCATCGCGCTCGGCAGGCGCCTCGCCGCAGTTTCGCTAAAGCTGGTTTCCTAGCTTGCAGAAAGCTCTTTACCTCAGCGCCTGCGCGAGCCTGCTGGCCCTAATCTTCTTATGCCTAGCCTGGGAATTGTGGCTTGCCCCACTGCGGCCCGGCGGCTCCTGGCTCGCGCTCAAAGCCCTGCCTTTGCTGGCGCCGCTGATGGGCGTACTCCACGGCAGGCGCTATACCTATCAGTGGGCATCGATGCTGATCCTCGCCTATTTTGCCGAGGGTGTTGTACGCGCCTTCAGCGACACCGGTGCGAGTGCCGCGCTGGCCCTGGCCGAGGCACTTCTGGCCCTGGCCTTTTTCGTCAGCGCCGTCTTCTACGCGCGCCTCACGCGCCTGACCCAGCCGCGCACTGCATAAATCTACAGCTGCGGATTGATGCGCTCGACCTTGCTGTGCAG
>DATKUQ010000309.1:0-3373 GCA_035530495.1 Burkholderiales bacterium | reverse complement strand
ACCCAGGCTGAAGTAGGCCTCGTGGGGCAGGAACGCGAGCGCCAGCGCCGCCTGCGCGAAGTGCGCGCGCGCCGAGCGCAGCGTTGCGGCGAGATGCTGAGCGGGCAGCGTGTCCCGGGGCTTGCGCAACAGGCCGACAGTTGTGGCGATCAGAGGCAGCACCAGGAAGACGCCGATCACGGCGAGGGTCCAGAACCAGGCTGCTTGCAGGACGGTCCACCCAAGCAGCAACAGAAGCGTCAATGCCGCGGGGACCAGGCTGCGCCGCAGGTTATCGAGGATCTTCCATTGGGACAGTGTCGAGAGCGGATTTGTTTGGCGGCCGGCAGCCGGGCTTGCGCTGTTGCCCGGCACGCGCCGCAGCAACCAGGATGCAATCTGCCAGTCCCCGCGTATCCAGCGGTAGCGGCGGCTTACATCGGCGCTGTAGCTCGACGGATATTCCTCGTATACCTGCACGTCGCTCAATAGTCCGGAGCGCGCATAACAGCCTTCCAGCAGGTCGTGGCTGAGTATCCGGTTTTCGGGGAATCGTCCCTTGAGCGCTTGCTCGAACGCGTCGACGTCGTAAATGCCTTTGCCGATGAACGAGCCCTCGCCGAACACATCCTGGTACACATCGGAAACGGTGCGCGTATACGGATCGATGCCGGCTTCGCTGCCGAACAGCCGCGCATAGCGCGACCGATTGGTGCCCGGAAGGCTCACCGCGACGCGCGGCTGCAGGATGCCGTAGCCCGCGGTCACCCGCTGCCGCTTCGGATCGAAGTACGCGCGATTCAAGGGGTGCGCCATCGCGCCCACCAGCTGATGCGCCGAGTCTCGCGGCAGCTGTGTGTCGGTATCCAGGGTGATGACGTACTTTACGGCGGACAGAAGCTCGGTCGCGCCGACGATCAGCGAGAAGCTGTCTCTGTTGCCTCCGCGCAGCACGGAATTCAGTTCCGCCAGCTTTCCCCGCTTGCGCTCGTAACCCATCCATAGCCGCTCCTCGGGATTCCAGCGGCGCGGGCGGTGGAACAGGAAAAAGGCGTCGCCCTTTGCGCCGCTTTCGGGGTGGCGGTACTTTTCGTTTAGTTCCTCGATCCCGGCCTTTGCCTGCAGCAGCAGCGCAGCGTCGGTCAGCAGGACCTGCTCGTGCGCGTCGCGAAAATCGGTCAGCAGGCCAAACTGCAGGTGTGCGTCCCGGTTCGCCAGGAACCGGACTTCGAGCGCTTCGACCAGGCGCTCGATATTTTGCGCACTCGCGAGCATGGTCGGGATCACGACCAGCGTGCGGCAATCCGGCGGAATCCCGCCGGAAAAATCCATGCGCGGCAGCGGCTTGGGCGTCGCCAACAAGCTTGCCATCCAGTTGACCAGGGCGATCGCCAAATGACTGGCGCACAAGATCACCAGGGTCGCAAGCAGAGCAAGCGGCCAACCCTGCAGTCCGCCGGCATGCGCGACGGCCAGCAGGCATGCGCTAAGGGCGATTGTCAGCAGCGCGATCGCGCCGAGATAGAGCAGCAGAGGAGACCGGCAGCGAGTCCGCTGCACGGCCTCCGCGATCGACAAGCGCAGCTGTGCCGCGCGTTTGAACAGGGGCAGGCCCTTGTCGATCAGATAGTAGCCGACATGCGAAGTGCGAATGCCAAGGGCGCCGGCTTGAGCGCCGCTCCCGGCGATTGCGCCGGCCGCACCCTCGTGCGCCAGCTGAATCGCTTTGCGCGCAAGCTCGCTCTCGGACAGGCGGCTCGCCTTCGCCGTCTTCTCGACGGCATGCCGGTAGCGATCGCGGGTGGCGAAATCCATCCTGGCGTAGACTCCGGCCGGATCCTGCCTGAGCTTTTGCTCGACGCCGCTCATGGTTTCGACGAAGTCGCGCCAGTCCATCGCTCCGAGAAAGCGCAGGCTGCCGATGCTGTTCGCGATCGAGACCTGGCTCGAGGCCTGCAATTGGGTTTCCGACTGCACCAGTTGCTCGATCGTCAGGCCGGTCTCGGACAGCCGCTGCTCGATCCAGGTCAGCGGCAGGGCCAAAGCGGCGCTTTGTCCCTGCAGGCGACGCGCGAGTTCAGCGACAAAAGCGCTGACCATGGGTGGATCCGACCGCGCCATGTCCGCCACGACCAGAATCAGATTCTTCGGATCCTTCACCGCAATCTCCATCATCCGGTCCGCCCAGGAGTCCGCCAGGTCGCGGGCGGCGGCGCTGGCCGAGGCCAAGGCTGCGACGCGGCGCAGATTCTCGATCAGCGCCAGGCGCAGCATGATGGGAATGGCCCACAGTTCGCCCAGTTTCAGCTCGGTGATCTGCTGGTAGGCGGCGACGAAGCGGCTCAAACCGTCGGGGTCCACCCGTCCGTCCCCGTGCGAAATCGTCTCCAGCGCGATGTCGTACACGCGCGGCAGTCCGGTGGACGGGCCCAGCGCCAGACGCGGCAGCTCGCGGCTGTAACCCTTGGGCAAATGCAGCCTGGCCGTGCGTATCTGTTCTTCGATCAAATAGAAGTTATCGAGCAGCCATTCACTGGCCGGCGAAATCCGGCGGTTGGCCTTCACTGCAGCCGTAAGCAGTTTGCAGGCTTGCAGTACGATGTTTTCGTTCTCGGCCAGGCGCGCAAGCAGCTGATCCGGCACGCGCTTCGAACTCAAGCGGTGCGAGTGCGCCAGGGTCTTGCCATGCTGTTCCATCTGGTCGGCGCCGAACAGTTCCGCGCGCAGCGGCCGCGCGTCGGCGGCGGGCTGCGCTCGCACGAGCGGGTTGCGACGCAGGCGCGCACGCAGACGCGCCCAGGTATTGCCCATGCTGTAGCCGCTCGATTTCACTTCAGGTGGTCGAACAAGATGGTTCGTTTCCTATGCAGATCAGCCGGCCGAACGCGGCGCTTCGCCAGCTGCTGGTTTTGATATCCGAAATCCAGGGAAAAGCGTTCCACCGGTTCGGGCAGGCAAATACAAAGCGACGGCAAAGCGACGGCAAAGCGACGGCCGCGTCGGGCGATGGCCAAGACTACGATCATTTTCGACCGGCGTATGTACGCAAGCGCACGGAATGCGTACTGCAACATGCGGATAATTCCCGCACTACCCGGGAACGGCTTCAGCCGACCGGGATCAATTGGCCGCGCCGGCTCTGGACTGCTATGACACGCTCTCGTTTGCTCAAGTGGACCGCCGGGCTCTTGCTCGCGCCGGCGCTGCTGGCTGTCCTGTTTATTGCGATTTTCGGCTGGAACTGGCTGCGCGGCCCGATCGAGCGCCTGACGCTGGACAAGACCGGCCGCGAGCTGGTCATAGGCGGCGATCTCAAACTCGAGTTCGGCTGGCCGCTGCCGCATATCACCGCCGGCGCGGTGACGTTCGCGAATCCGGTCTGGGCCAAGGAAAA
>DATKUQ010000308.1:0-6024 GCA_035530495.1 Burkholderiales bacterium | reverse complement strand
GGCGGGCGAGTTCCGCTCCATCGCTGACAGTGCGGCGCTGATGTACGATGCACCCTCGGTCAAGGCGAACAAGCTGTACGTCGCGAGCAGGTACTACCCGGTGGAAGTCATCGTGCAACTCGACAACTGGATCAAGGTGCGTGATGTCGCCGGCGATCTCGCCTGGGTGCAGAAAAAAGACCTGTCCGACATGCGCACGGTAGTGGTGACAGTGCCCCTTGCCGACGTGCGCCAACAAGCTGACGATGCCGCGCCGCTGGCGTTTCAGGCGCGCCAGGGGGTCGCGCTGGAGATTCTAGAACTTGGCCCGGGTCCCTGGGTCAAGGTCCGTCTCCTCAATGGCCAGACCGGGTACGTTCGCGCGGACCAAGTCTGGGGATTGTAAGGGCTTGGCGCGTGCGCCAAGCCGATCGCCTATGAGAATTGCCGTAATGGGCGCAGGCGCATGGGGCACGGCGATCGCGGTGAGCCTCAGCGCCAGACACGAGACGGTGCTTTGGGGGCGCGACCGCGAGCAATGCCAGTCGATCGCCGCGGCCCGCTGCAACCAGCGCTATCTGCCTGAAATCGCCTTGCCGCCGCAGCTCAGAGTCGAAGCAGAATTTTCTGCCGTGGTCTCCGCCGCGGAACTCGTACTGGTGGCGACGCCGACGGCGGCGCTGCGCGAGCTGCTGGCCCGGCTCGCTCCCTTGCGCAAACCAGTGGTATGGCTGTGCAAGGGCTTCGAGCCGCAGACCGCCGAGTTGCCGCATCAAATCGCCGCGCGCGTGCTGACCAGCGGCGCGGCTTTCGGCGCCTTGTCGGGCCCCAGTTTTGCGCTCGAGGTCGCGCGTGGCTTGCCGACGGCGCTCACGCTCGCCTCCGCCGATGCCGCGTTTAGCCAAGCCACCGCACGCGCGCTGCACGGTCCCCGCTTGCGCGTTTACTTCAGCAGCGATATCACCGGAGTCGAGATCGGCGGCGCGGTAAAGAATGTCATGGCCATCGCCACCGGCATTGCCGACGGCCTGGGACTGGGCGCCAACGCGCGCGCGGCACTGATCACCCGCGGGCTCGCCGAAATCACCCGCCTCGGGGTGAAGCTCGGCGGACGTCCGGAGACTTTCACCGGACTCACCGGCGCCGGCGATTTGATCCTGACCTGTACTGGCGATTTGTCGCGCAACCGGCGCGTCGGCCTCGCGCTCGCGCAGGGCAGAAAACTGGAGGACGTCCTGCGCGAACTCGGGCATGTGGCCGAGGGCGTGGCTACGGCCGCCGCGGTCGAGAAACGCGCCGCGCAGTCAGGCGTCGACATGCCGATTACCCGCGCGGTCTGCGCCGTTCTGTCCGGCAGCGTCGCGCCGCGCGAGGCGGTGGAGCAGCTGCTTGCCAGGGACCCAAAGGAAGAGGCGTAGAACACGTTGCAAATGGATTTTGCAACGAGCCAATTCAGGGGAGCATGAGGGGAGACGACCTCAAGGAAGGCCCCGGAGGGGATATTTCCTGATTTTGAAATGAACCCCTAGACCGCTCCGGCAAAGCCCTGCTGGCGCCAGGCTTCGTATACTGCCACCGCGACCGCGTTGGAAAGATTGAGGCTGCGATTGTCGGGCCGCAGCGGCAGCCGCAGGCGCCGTTCTTCGGGCACACTGGCGAGTATTTCCGGCGGCAGGCCGCGCGTTTCGGGCCCGAACAGCAGCGCGTCGCCTGCACAGTACGCGGGCTCGGTGTATCGGCGCTGCGCGCGCGTGGAGAACGCGAACAGGCGCCTCCCGCGCAGATGTTCGCAGGCTGCTTGCCAATCCTTGTGCACCATCAGCGCGGCATATTCGTGGTAATCGAGGCCGGCGCGCTTCAGTTCGCGGTCCTCGAGGCGGAACCCCAGCGGCTCGACCAGGTGCAAAGTGGCGCCGGTGTTGGCGGCAAGGCGGATGATATTGCCGGTATTGGGCGGGATTTCCGGCTGGTAGAGAACGATGTCAAACATCGCGCGCGGTGCGTGCAATTACCCAGTTTTCGACGCGCGCAGCGCCGTTTTCCTTGAGCGTGCGCGCGAATTCATCCAGCGTCGCGCCGGTGGTCATGACGTCGTCCACGACGGCGATGTTCAAGCCGCCAAGGTCGCTGTCGCAGGCGAAGGCCCCGCGCACATTGGTCGCGCGCTCGCGCCAGGGCAGCGCGGTCTGCGCAGCAGTGTTGCGCACGCGCCGCGCGAGCCGTGCATCCATGGCGATGCCGCTCAGACGCGATAATACTTTGGCGATCTCGACCGCCTGATTGAAACCGCGCTCAGCCAGGCGCGCGGGATGCAGGGGCAGCGGCACGATCAGGTCCAGGCCGCGCGCGCCGCCGATGCGCCGGTGCCACTCCTGCGCGAACAGTCCGGCGAGCGCGAGTTGACCGCCATACTTGAGGGACTGTACCAGTGCGTCCACGGGGAAGGCGTAGACGAACGCGGCTCGGCTGGCGTCGTAATGCGGCGGGGCGGCGATGCAGGCGCCGCACTCGAGCGTGGCTGCGCCGGGCGCGGCGCAGCGCGGGCAGGCCGAGGCGGTGAACGGAAGTTCACGCGCGCAAGCCTCGCATAACAGTTTCTCGCCGCTAGCCGCCTGGCACAGCAGGCAGTCCTGTCCCAGCAGCGTATGCCCAATCGTTCTGCCGATTTTCAGAAACGGGCGCAATGAAATTGACAAGTGGAAATGCTTCCCTGAAGATGCACTGGTCGCTCAAGCGGGAAGAGAGTAACCATGAACCGGATGGTGGTCAAATCCGGCGCCGTCGGCGCCGGGTGCGGATGAATCCCATAATGACGCTCGCGGCGGAGCTTGCCGCGGGCAAGACGACAAGCCAGGCCTTGGTCGAGGATGCGCTGACGCGCATTGCCGCTCCCTCCGGCGAGGGCGCGCGCGTGTTCCTGCGCACGCACCGCGAATCGGCGCTGGCCGAAGCCCGGGCGAGCGATGCCTTGCGCGCGCATGGGATTGTGCCCTCGCCGCTCGCCGGTATACCCATATCGGTAAAGGATTTGTTCGATGTCGCCGGCGACATCACGCGCTCCGGGTCGAAGGTGCTCGCCGATTCCGCTCCGGCAAAGACCGACGCGAGTGTGGTGCGGCGGCTGCGCCAGGCGGGCGCAATCATCGTCGGCCGCAGCAATATGGTCGAATTCGCGTTCTCCGGACTGGGCCTCAATCCGCACTACGGCACGCCGAAAAATCCCTGGGACCGCGCCACCGGCCGCATTCCTGGCGGCTCGTCTTCGGGGGCGGCGGTGTCCGTATCGGACGGCATGGCGGCGATGGGCCTGGGCACGGACACCGGCGGCTCCGTGCGCATCCCGGCCGCGCTGTGCGGCCTCACCGGCTTCAAGCCGACCGCCAAGCGCATTCCCACCGACGGAACTTTCCCGCTCTCGAACACGCTGGATTCGATCGGACCGATCGCGCGCAGCGTGGCCTGTTGCGCTCTCGTCGACAGCATACTCGCGGGTGCAGCGCTGCTGGTGCCGCCGGCGCTGCCGCTCAAGGGCCTGCGCCTGGGTCTGGTGCAGGACTATGTTCTGGACGGACTGGACAGCGCCGTGGCGGAGGCTTTTGGCAAGGCGCTCACCCGGTTGTCGCGGGCGGGGGCGCAGCTGAGCGAAGTGCGCTTCGAGGCTTTGCGGCGGCTGCCGCAGATCAATCAGAAAGGCGGTCTGGTGGTGGCCGAGGCCTATGCCGTGCATCGCGAGCTGATCGCGCGGCGCAAGGACGAGTACGACCCGCGCGTGGTATCGCGCGCCCTGCGCGGTGCCGACATCAGCGCGGCCGAGTATATCGACGTATTTAACCAGCGCGCGGCCATGATCGCCGAAAGCGCGCGCCTGTCCGCGCCTTACGACGCGCTGCTGATGCCTACCGTGGTCATGGTCGCGCCAGCCATTGCGCCCCTGGAGACCGACGATGCGCTCTACGGCAAGACCAATCTCGCCATGCTGCGCAATCCTAGCGTGGTCAATTTTCTCGACGGCTGCGCCCTGTCCATTCCCTGCCACGAACCGGGCGCCGCCCCGGTGGGCCTGATGGCTGTGGGACAGGCCGGGGAGGACCGGCGTCTGCTCGGTGTCGGGCAGGCTCTGGAAGCGGCGCTGCGCGCGTGAGGTCCGAAAGAGGCATGGGCGTGGCGCCCGCGCTCCCGGGAGGCACGCGCTGAGCGCGCCCGCGATAGACCGTCGCGCCGCGCGCCGCGCGTATTCGCGCGCGGCCGTCAGTTATGCCGGCGCCGCCGTGCTCGCGCGCGAAGTGGAGGCGCGCATGCTGGAGCGCTTGCAGTACATCAAGCTTGCACCACAGCGTGTACTGGATGCGGGCTGCGGCGACGGCCACGGCGCCAGGCGTCTGGCCGAGGTGTATCCGCGGGCACAGGTGCTGGGACTGGATTTCGCCTACCCGATGCTGCAGGCCGCGCGTAGCCACCGGGCCTGGCTGCGGCGAATCATCGCGAGCGAGCGCGTGGCGTACTTGTGCGCCGATTTGGCTGCCGTGCCCCTGGCCGCGGCGAGCGTGGATCTCGTCTGGTCCAATCTGGCGCTGCATTGCACCGGAGATCCGCTGCCGGCGCTGAAGGAACTGCGGCGCACGCTGAAGGTGGGGGGGCTGCTGATGTTCAGCTGCTACGGTCCGGATACCCTGAAGGAACTCAGGAGCGCATTTGCCGCGCACGACGGCGCAGCGCATGTGCACGCCTTCATCGACATGCATGATCTGGGCGACATGCTGTCGGCATGCGGTTATGCCGAACCGGTGATGGACATGGAGGTCATCACGCTCACCTACGCCGACGTGGACGCGCTATTCGCCGACCTGCGGGCGACCGGCCAGGTGAATGCGCTCGCCGGACGCAGGCGCGGGCTCAGCGGCAAGGGCGTGTTCGGCGCCATGCGCGCGGCCTACGCGAACCTGCGCCGCGACGGCAGGCTGCCGGCAAGTTTCGAAATCGTCTACGGGCACGCGTGGAAGCCGCAGCAGCGCTTCGCCGAAGACGGGCGCGCGATTGTCAGGCTAGAATTGCCGCGCGCCAAGCCGGGTTGATTTGATTTTTTGATTTTTGGATTACTGATGGCAATGCGGGGGAAAAGCTTGATTAAGTCGCCTTTCGTATGATACGGTACCGAACTTTTTTTGGCTCGGTCTACATGTTTGCCGCGATCTACATGTTGGGATCGGTCTACCTGCCACTGCGAGGGAACGATGAATAGCGTGCTTGGACGACTAATCGGTGGTCTGCTGCTGACGCTCTACACGGCGCTGGCCTCCGCCGCCTACCGAGTCAATTTTCAGCCGCCAGTGACCCGGATCGCGGACGATATCTACCATCTGCACATGCTGATGATGTACGTGATCGTGGTGATATTCTGCCTCGTGTTCGGCGTGATGTTCTATTCCATTTATGCCCACCGCAAGTCCGTCGGGCACAAGGCCGCGCAATTCCACGAGAACACCACCGTGGAAATCATCTGGACCATCATCCCGTTCCTGATCCTCATCGCCATCGCCTGGCCCGCGACCAAAGTCGTGATTGCCTACAAGGATACGTCCGACCCGGACATCACGGTCAAGGTCACCGGCTACCAGTGGAAATGGGGCTACGACTACCTCAAGGGCGAAGGCGCGGGCATTTCGTTCCTTTCCACCCTCGCTACGCCGTGGGATGAGATCGACAACCAGAAACCGAAGGACAAACACTACCTGCTCGAAGTGGATCACCCGCTGGTGGTGCCGGTGGGTAAAAAAGTGCGCATACTGACGACCGCCGCGGACGTGATCCATTCTTTCTGGGTGCCGGCCTTCGGCATTAAGCAGGACGCCTTTCCGGGCATCGTGCGCGACACTTGGTTCAGGGCCGACAAGGAAGGCACCTACCGCGGCCAATGTGCCGAACTGTGCGGCAGGGGCCATGGCTTCATGCCGATCGTGGTCAAGGTGGTGTCGCCGGAACAGTACGCCCAATGGGTCGCAGAGCACGAACCAAAGGCGGCAGTAGCGGCCGCCGGCCAGGAAACAA
>DATKUQ010000307.1:0-8147 GCA_035530495.1 Burkholderiales bacterium | reverse complement strand
GTCATCCCGAGGCGCGCAGCGCCGAGGGATCTGCTGTAACTTTCGGAGGCGCGCAGCGTCGAGGGATCTGCTGTTAGGGTCTCAGGCAATCTTCCTGCCGTTTTCGTCCAGCAGCCCTTCGAGATAACCTTCCCCGGGGTCATAAATCGTAAGCACCCTGCCGCGCGGCACCTTGCTGAAGGAGATATGCACCCATTTCGCGTACTCCAGGATGCATTGGTCGAATTCGATGTCGGAATCGCGGATGGCTTTGATAATATCCACGGGCGATCCGAATTCGGCGCAGGTGAAGTCGGCGGCCAGCCCCTGGGTATGCTGTGAAGCGTTTGCGCCACCGACCCGCCGGTTGAGCTCGGGGGAGCGGTAGCCGCTGGAGATTTCCAGCGGAAAACCGGTGAGCATGCGTACTCGCTCCAGACCCTCGGCCAGCAGCCGCAGGTTGTCGACGAGGTCCGCGCCCGGTGTGTTGTCGATGCGCTCGCGCGCCGCGGTCTCGGAATGGATCAGTTGCTCGAGCGAGAAGTTTGGTGTCAGCCGCATGCGGCGATTTTAGATTGGAGCGGCGAACATGCCAACAAGGCCTGACTGGGTTTTCGACTTGGACAACACCCTGCACAATGCATCGCCGCATATTTTTCCGCACATCAACCGCAGCATGACCGCGTACCTGCAGCGGCATCTGCGCCTGAGCGAAGAAGACGCCGGCAATTTGCGCGCCCAGTACTGGCGCAGATACGGCGCCACGCTGCTGGGCATGATGCGCCATCACGGCACCGATCCGGAGCATTTTCTGCGCGAGACCCATGCATTTCCAGACTTGTCCGGCATGGTGGTGTACGAGCGCGGACTCGCCGCCATGCTGCGGCGCCTGCCAGGCCGCAAACTGGTCCTGTCCAACGCGCCGCGCGCGTACGCGCTGGCGGTGCTGCAGATGATGGGCGTAGCCAGCCATTTCGACGCCCTGCACTGCATCGAGTCCACTGGCTACCAGCCCAAGCCTTCGCTTGCCGCCTTTCGCAGCCTGCTGCGCGCTTATGGCCTCATCGCCTCGCGCTGCATCATGGTGGAGGATACCCGCGAAAACCTGCGGCCGGCGAAGCGCTTGGGGATGAAGACAGTGTGGATCACGCGCGAGCCGCGCGCCCCTGGCTACGTCGATGTCAAGACCGCCTCGGTGCTCGAGCTGCCGCGCTTGCTCGGACGCCTTTGGGCGTGAAAAGGTTAGCGCTTACCAACTGCATAGGCTAGAATCGGCGCTCGTCTGCCTATCCTGGGAGAAGATCATGGCGACCCGCGCCGGCGAACGCAAGAACCAGATCCTGCAAGTCTTGGCGCAGATGCTGCAGGCGCCGAAGAGCGAAAAAATAACCACGGCCACGCTCGCCGCCCGGCTCGACGTGTCGGAAGCCGCGCTCTACCGCCACTTCGCCAGCAAGGCGCAGATGTACGAGGGTCTGATCACTTTCGTCGAGGAGACGATATTCGGACTGATCAACAAAATCAGTGCGGAACAGGAGAGCGGATTGAAACAAACCCACGCCATCGCCGCCATGCTGCTGTCCTTTGCAGAAAAAAACCCCGGCATGACGCGGGTGCTGATCGGCGACGCACTGGTGAACGAGGACGCGCGGCTGCAGGCGCGGATCAACCAGCTGCACGACCGGCTCGAGGCGGCACTCAAGCAATCGCTGCGGCTGGCGGCGACCCAGGGCGAGATCGACAAGGACGCCGATGTCTCCGCCCAAGCCAATCTGATACTCGCCTACATCGTCGGCCGCTGGCACCAGTACGCCAAGAGCGGCTTCAAGCGATTGCCGACAGAACTATGGCAGCAGCAGGCGCCTTTGCTGCTAGGTTAGGCGAAGCCGCTGAATTCGGGGATATAAAAGGGGGCCGTGCCCCCTTTTTCGATTAGCTCCAAGAGCGGCTTCAAGCGCCTGCCGACAGAACTGTGGCAACAGCAGGCGCCGATGCTCCTAGCTTAGGCGAAGCCGCCAAATTGGGGGATATAAAAGGGGCAGGGTGGGAAGGGAAGGGTCCCACCCCTTCCCTTGGCCCCCTTTTTCGATTGGCTCCAAGAGCGGCTTCAAGCGCCTGCCGACGGAGTTGTGGCAGCAGCAGGGGCCTATGCTGCTAGGCTGAAGCGGCGCAGACCTTGCAGGCCGGATCCTTGGACAGTCTGACCGAGCGCCACTCCATTGCCAGACAATCCAGCAGCAGCAGACGGCCGTTGAGCGTGTCTCCCGCGCCGCAGAGCAGCTTCAGGGCTTCGGCCGCCTGCACCGCGCCGATGATGCCGGTAAGCGGCGCGAACACCCCCATCACCGCGCAGCGCGTTTCCTCGGCCTCGGTATCTTCTGGAAACAGACAGTTGTAGCAGGGGGCGTCGCGCCGGCGCAGGTCGAATACGGTTACCTGTCCGTCGAAACGCACACCGGCCCCGGAGACCAGCGGCTTGCGGTATGCGACGCAGCCGCGGTTGACCGCATGGCGGGTGGCGAAATTATCGGAGCAGTCGAGGACGACGTCGGCGCTCGCAATGAGCTGGGCCAGGCGTTCGCCCTCCAGGCGCTCCGGGATCGCGACGACCTCAATCTCCGGGTTCAGCTGCGCCAGGGTGTCCTTGCCCGAGTACGCTTTCGCCCGGCCCACCGCCGCCGTGGTATGCAGAATCTGGCGCTGCAGGTTGGTGAGATCGACCGAATCGCCATCGGCGAGCGTAATGCGTCCGACGCCGCCGGAGGCAAGATACATGGACACCGGTGAGCCCAAGCCGCCTGCGCCTATGACCAGCGCGTGCGCCGCAAGCAGTTTTTCCTGGCCCTCGATGCCGATCTCGGGCAACAGAATGTGCCGGCTGTAGCGCAGCAGCTGCTGGTCATTCATCGGGCGGGAAACCCAAGGGGACAGGCATCAGCGAGGACGCTTCCCGCGCCGCTTTTCCCAAAGCTAGCGCCCCTCGAGGATCCGCAGGCCTTTGAGCATATCGATGGCCTGATTCAGTTGATAGTCCTGGGCCGAGCCGAATTTTACCGGCTTGACCGTCGCCGCGCCATTCTCGTTCCCGGGCTGCTCGTCTGCTTGCACCTCGGGTTTTTCTTTGCCTGCGGCGGGGTCCTTGTCATTGGACAGGTGCTTGTTGAGGTCCGCTTCGCGCAGGAACGCGTGCCCATCGATGCCGGGTTCCTGGACGACGATGTCCGGGGTGATGCCCTCGGCCTGGATCGAGCGCCCGTTGGGCGTGTAATAACGCGCGGTCGTCAGTTTGATCGCAGTGTTGTTGCCCAGCGGTATGATCGTCTGTACCGATCCCTTGCCGAAACTCTGGGTGCCCATGACCAAGGCGCGCTTGTGGTCCTGCAGCGCGCCCGTCACGATCTCCGAGGCGGAGGCCGTTCCGCCGTTGATCAGAACCACCATCGGTACTTTCTTGACCGCCGCCGGCAGTCCTTTCAGATAGTCGTCGCCGCTGCCGCGCAGATAGTCGTCGGGGTTGGCGATGTACTTGCGCTTGGCGTCGGCGGTGCGGCCGTCGGTTGTGACTACGACCGAGTCGTGTGGCAAGAACGCAGCGGAAACGCCGACCGCCGCGTTGAGCAATCCGCCCGGGTCGTCGCGCAGGTCGAGCACCAGGCCTTTTAGCGGGCCCTTCTTGTAAAGCGCCTCGATCTGATGCGCCAAGTCCTCGCCGGAACGCTCCTGAAACTGCACCACGCGCACGTAGCCGTAGCCAGGCTGAGCCATTTTGGACCTGACGCTCTGCACCTTGATCACGGCCCTTTTCAGGATGAATATCAGCGGTTTGGATTGGCCTTTGCGCAGCACGGTAAGCTTGATGGTCGTGTCGGGCTTGCCGCGCATGCGCTTGACCGCGTCGTTCAGGCTCATGCCTTTCACCGGCGTTTCGTCCAGTCGGATGATCAGGTCGCCCGGTTTGATGCCGGCGTGGAAAGCCGGCGTGTCCTCGATCGGTGAAATCACTTTGACGAACCCGTCCTCCATGCCGACCTCGATGCCCAGGCCGCCGAATTCGCCTTGCGTGCCGACCTGCAGCTCGCGGTAAGCGTCACGGTCCAGGTAGGCGGAGTGCGGATCCAGTCCGGAGATCATTCCGTTGATGGCGCTGGTGATGAGCGTCTTGTCCGAGACCGGCTCGACGTAATTGTTCTTGACCGCGCCGAACACCTCGGCAAACGCGCGCAGTTCCTCTACCGGCAGCGGCGATTGGGCTTTTTCGGCGATCGCGGAGTAATTGAGGGACAGCAGCACGCCCGCCACGACACCCAGCAGAATCAGCCCCGTCTTGTGCAACTTGTTTTTCATGAAAGACACCACCTCTCTACTTCAAAGAAGCCCAACTCAGCGGATCGAAGGCTTTGCCTCGATAACGAATTTCAAAGTATAAACCCGAATCCGGGTTGCCGCCGCTGTTGCCGACCGTTGCCACGACATCGCCTGCCGCGACTTTGTCGCCCACCTGCTTGAGCAGCGCCTCGTTATCGCCGTAGATCGTGAGGTAGCCCTGGCCGTGGTCGATGATCATCAGATTCCCGAATCCGCGCATCCAGTCGGCGAACACCACCCGGCCGGCGGCCACCGCATGCACCTCCTCGCCGCTCGCGCCGCGAATGAACAAACCCTTCCAGCGCAGGCGGCCACCGCTACGTGGACCGCCGAAACGGTTCATTAGTTCCCCGCGGATCGGCAGCCTGAGTTTGCCTTTGAGCGAGGCAAACGGCACTCCCTCGTGGCCGGGTTGCGGCAGTCTTTCGTTGCGCAGGCCGTTCGATGGCGCAGAGGCAGTCGTTCCCAGCTTATCGACCAGGCGCGACAGCCGCGCTTCGTCGCGCTGCAGTGATTCTATCTGGCGGCGCTGCGAGCGGATCTGCGTTGCCAGGCGCGCCAGCACCAGACGCCGCGCCTTTTGCTGCGCGAGCAGTTCCTTGCGGGCTTCGCGCTGTTGCGCCTCCAGTTGCGCCAGTTCGGCGCTCTTGTCGCGCGCTTCGCGCTCGAGTTGCGCCAGCCCGGCGAGGTTGGACCGCAGCGCGCGGATGGAATCAGCCTGGGCGCGCGAGATGTAGCTGTAGTACCGCAGTTCGCGCGCGGTGCGGTTCGGATCCTGTCCGGAGAGCAACAGCCTCAGGTAACTTTGCCGACCCGATGCGTAGCGCATGGCCAGCAACTGCCCGAGATCGCGCCGCTGCGAGGCGATGCTTGCCTGGAGCGAGCGCGACTGAACGCCCACGCGGACGAGATCGGCGCGCGCCGCGCGCTGCTTCACGCCGATATCGTGCAGCACGCGGTTGGCTTCCGACACGCCGCGTTCTGACGCACGCAGCGCATCGCTCGCTTCCGCTCGGTTTTCCTCGGCACCGCTCAGATTCTTTTTCAGCGTTTGGATGCGGCCGTGCAGCGCCTCGAGCTCGGCCTTGTTGGCAGCGCATGCGGCAGGCGCAACGCACAGCGCCAACGCCGCTAACAAACCCCCGGCGCAAAGGGCGCGCAGGACGCGAGGCAGGGATTCGGGCTTCCGCCGCGTTCCGCGCGCCGCCTGCGCCGGATTCAAGCCTTCGCCTTGCCCTGGTTCGCGACGGCCTGCATGGCTTTTTCGACCTCCGCTGCATCACCCAGATAGTAGTGGCGGATCGGCTTTAGAGCATCGTCCAGCTCGTATACCAGCGGCACCCCGGTAGGAATATTGAGGCCGACGATATCCTGGTCGCTCACCTTGTCCAGGTACTTCACCAGCGCGCGTATCGAATTGCCGTGCGCGGCGATGAGCACGCGCTTGCCCGCCCGTATGTCCGGGGCGACGGCCTGGTTCCAATAGGGGAGCACGCGCGCCACCGTGTCTTTGAGGCACTCGGTGTAAGGTAGCTGACTGGCTGCGAGTTCACGGTAGCGCGGGTCCTTGCCGGGGCAGCGCGGGTCGTCTGCGCTGAGCGCGGGCGGCGGGACATCGTAGCTGCGGCGCCAAGCGAGCACCTGCGCATCGCCGAACTTGGCCGCGGTTTCCGCCTTGTTCAGGCCCTGCAGCGCGCCGTAGTGGCGCTCGTTCAAGCGCCAGGAATGCAGCACCGGTATCCACATCAGGTCCATGCGCTCCAGAGCCAGCCACAGGGTCTTGATCGCGCGCCTGAGCACCGAAGTATGTGCCACGTCGAACACAAAACCCGCTTCGCGCATCAGTTCGCCCGCTTTTCCCGCCTCTTCCACGCCTTTATCGGTCAGATCGACGTCGGTCCAGCCGGTGAACCGGTTTTCCTTGTTCCAGACGGACTCGCCGTGCCTGAGCAGAATGACCTTTTTCATGACGATCCCTTTTTACCGTACGGTAAGCCTCCGAATATTTTATAATATTCCCGCATCAGAAACCGTGCTCGGGCTGCTTCGGCGCGAGATATTTCCGATCTGGCCGATAAACAAGCAGACCATTGGACGCTGTGCGCGGTCGTGACGCCGATCGACAGGACGGGCGAAATCCCCGGCGCCACTCCGGTCCAAGATTTGAAGGCCATTTCGGAATTTTGGAGATGGCCCGCCAATTAGGGGGGCGTGAAAGGATGTGCCCCGAAGGCCTCGGTTCCCGTTGCTCGGTCCCGCTCGACGGGAGAGCGGGAAGGTCCTCCCGGGGGATGCCACATCATTTTTGTCATGAGTTAGGAGCAGGCGTGAAATTCGTAATGGACAATATTTTCCTCGTTGGGGTCGCCTTCGTCAGTGGCGTGATGCTGATATGGCCGCTGCTGCGGCGGGGAGTGGGCGGCCCGTCGGTCAGCACGCTGGAAGCGACGCAGTTGATCAACCGGCAGGATGCGCTGGTACTCGACGTGCGCGAGCAGGCCGAGTACGCGCAATCGCACATCCTCAATGCACGCGGGCTGCCGCTGTCGCAGCTCGAGGCGCGGATCGGCGATATCGAGAAATTCAAGGACAAACCCTTGATCGTGTATTGCGCAACTGAAAATCGTTCGAATACAGCCGTCGCAACGCTGAAAAAGCGCGGTTTTTCGAATGCAGTCGTTCTGAGCGGCGGGTTCACGGCCTGGCAGCAAGCCGGCCTGCCGGTGCAGAAATAAGCATAGCCGGGACCCTTCGCGAAGCCGACTTCGCAGTGGGTCGATTTCAGGAAAGCAGGAAAGCATGAGGGGAGGCTCCCCTCATATTGAAAGAGGTTCTCATGCCCGTGATCCGCATGTACAGTACCGCGGTATGCCCGTTCTGCCAGCGCGCCGAGATGTTGCTCAAATCGAAGGGCGTCACTGAAATCGAGAAGATCCGTATCGACCTCGATTCCGCGCGCCGCGACGAGATGATGCAAAAGACCGGCAGGCGCACCGTGCCGCAAATCTACATCGGCGAGGTCCACGTCGGCGGCTTCGACGATCTGGCTGCGCTTGATCGCGCCGGAAAGCTCGATCCCTTGCTGCGTGGCCAGAGCTGAGCGCAGCGCCTTATTTTCAATCACTGGAACAAAAAATGGACGAAACGCAGCAACCGACATTCGGTATCGAGAAAGTTTACGTCAAGGACTTGTCTCTGGAGATTCCGCATGCGCCCGAAATATTCCTGTCGGGCGAGCAGCCACAAGTGGACGTGCAGCTGCACAACGAGACCGCGGCCATAAGCGAGGGGCTTTACCAGGTGGTGCTGACGGTGACGGTGACGGCGAAGGCGGGGGACAAGACCATGTTCTTGGTGGAGGCGGCTCAGGCCGGCATTTTCCAGGTCCGCAACGTACCGGAATCCGACATCGAGCCCCTGCTCGCAACCGCCTGCCCCAACATACTTTTCCCGTACGCGCGCGAGACGGTATCCGACATCGTCGGCCGCGCCGGTTTCCCGCCGGTGTATCTGGCGCCGGTGAATTTCGACGCGATTTACATGCAACGGCTGCAGCAGGCGCAGGAGCAGGCCGGACCGAAAATAGAAATCGCACATTGACCTGATGCGGCCATGCGGCGCTTTCTCATCCTGCTCCTGCTGATTGCATCGCCCGCGGTTGCGGCGGGCGAGTTCCGCTCCATCGCTGACAGTGCGGCGCTGATGTACGATGCACCCTCGGTCAAGGCGAACAAGCTGTACGTCGCGAGCAGGTACTACCCGGTGGAAGTCATCGTGCAACTCGACAACTGGATCAAGGTGCG
>DATKUQ010000306.1:0-3756 GCA_035530495.1 Burkholderiales bacterium | reverse complement strand
CAGATGGCGCAGGCGATTCTGGGGGTCAAGCTGGCATGGGAGAAGGCGCAGGCCGCAAACGGCGGCAAGCGGCCGAACAACGAACAAGTGGCTGCGGCGCTTGAACACCTCACCTATGAAGGGCCCGGCGGCGAGGTGCGCATGGTCAACGGCAAAGGCCACCAGGCGATCATGGAGACGGCCTACGGCATGAGCAAGCTCGTGCACGGGAAGATGACCGTCACCAACGTGAAGCGCTATCCTGCAGAAAGAGTCAATCCGCCGGACGGCGTCAAGGCCGCAGATTGGATCGCGTCGGGCGCTTTCAAGAAATAGATCGATTCGATAAACGGCTGTCCAGCGCGGGCAGCCGCTTGTCTTTCCGGCTCTCTCCTTGGATCAAATCCCTGCCGTCATCGTAGACGGCATCTTTTACGCCGCGTGGCTGTTTGTCGCGGCGGTCGGCATGACGCTGATCTACGGCGTGATGAAAATCGTCAACATCACGCACGGCAGCTTCTATGCCTTGGGCGCCTACGCCGCCGCGTCGTTTACCGGCGCATGGTTCGCGCATGGCTATCCGCCGATGCTGTCCTACCTCGTACTGTTGGCCTCGGCGGTGATCATCACGCTGGTGTTCGCACCGCTGATCGAACGCGGCATCCTGCGCTTCATGTACGCGAAGGACGAATCGGTGATCCTGCTCATCACCTACGCGCTGTTCCTGATACTCGAGGACGTGATCAAGCTGATCTGGGGCGTCGATCCCTATTTCATCGCCCAGCCCTACGGCCTGCTCGGCAGCTTCGATGTCGGCGACTTGAGTTACCCGACCTACAACCTGATCCTGGTGGGGATTGCGATCGCCTCGGGCGGAGGACTGACGCTGCTGTTGCGCGGCACGCGCATCGGCAAGCTGCTGCGCACGGTGATCCACGATCCTGAAGTGAGCCGGGCGATGGGGATCAACGTCGACCGGTTCTATCTGGTCACGTTCACCTTGGGCTCGATGCTGGCTGCCATAGGCGGCGCGTTCACCGCGCCCACGGTTTCGGTGGTTCCCGGCTTAGGCGTCGAGGTCGTTGTGCTCTCGTTTGCAGTGGTCGTGATCGGCGGTCTGGGCAGCCTGCCCGGCGCCGCGCTCGGCGCCGTCATCGTCGGGCTGGTGCGGTCTGCCGCGATTCACTATGCGCCCGAAGTCGAGCTGTTTGTCATTTATTTCGTCATGGCGCTGGTGCTTGCGTTCAGGCCGCGCGGGCTGTTCAGTCTCGCCGAGCCGCGAAAAATATGAGCCGCGACCGTACGCTGCCGATTCTCGGCACCGTCCTGCTGGCGCTGGTCCTCGCGGGGCCGCTGTTGCCGAAATGGATACTGTTCCTGATGACGATTGCGATCGCCAAGGGCCTGGTGGCGCTGGGCCTGATGCTGCTGCTGCGGGCCGGGCTATTGTCGTTCGGCCAGGCCCTGTACTACTGCGTCGGCGCGTACGCCGCCGGCGCGCTTGGCCGGTTCTTCAATATCAGCGACATGCTGCTGCAGATGGTCACCGGGGCTCTGGTCGCGGCGCTGGTGGCGTTCGTCCTGGGGTTCCTGCTGGCGCGTTACCGCGGCATTTTCTTCGGCCTGCTGAGCCTGGCGCTGTCGATGATTCTGTATGGGCTGCTGGTCAAGAACGAGGCGCTGGGGTCGACCGACGGGTTCAATATCCTGCCCTCGACGGTATTCGGCGTCCGCCCGGTACAGGAATGGATGCGCTACGTCGTGGTGACGACCGGCTGCGTGATCGCGTTTCTCGCTACCGCTTTGGTGCATCGCTATCTCAAGACGCCGCTGGGGCAACTCGCGCCGGCGATCAAGGACAACGAGATCCGCGTCGAGTACATGGGCACTTCCGTGCGCAATGCGATTCACGTCATGTACGTGGTCGCCGCCGCGCTCTCCGGAATCGGCGGCGCGCTTGCCGCGACGACCGTCGGCCACATCGATCCGGACATGGCGTACTGGACCACTTCGGGCGAGTTTATTTTCATTGCCATCCTCGCCGGCACCGGCAGCGTGGTCGCGCCCTTCCTGGGCGCGCTGATTTTCGGGATTATCCACACGGTCGCCTACGACGTTTCGCCCAATACCTGGCAAATGACCCTGGGCACGGCGCTGCTGCTGGTGATCGTGTTCCTGCCGGACGGGCTGTGGTCGCTGTTCCGCCGGCGCAAGGTGGCCTGACATGGCGGTCGTGCTCGATGCCAGGAATCTGAACAAGCATTTCGGCGCGATCACGGCGGCGATGAACATCAACGCCGCGATCGAGCAGGATTCGGTGGTCGGCCTGATCGGCACCAACGGCGCCGGCAAGACCACGTTCATCAACATGATCACCGGCTATATCAAGCCCGATACCGGCAGCATCGTCTACCAGGGACGCGACATCACGGCGCTGGCGCCGCGCGCGATCACGCGCATCGGCATCTGCCGTTCGTTCCAGATCCCGCAGCTCTACGCCTCGCTCAGCGTGTTCGAGCACATGATGGTGGGCCTGGGCGTGGTGTTGCGCAACGCCGGGCTGGGCGGATATTTTTCGCGCGGCCAACCGAATGTCCCCGGCCACGACGCGCCGGCGCCGGAGGTGGCCGAACGCATACTCGAGCGCTTCGGGCTTGCCGACTACCGCGACAAAAATGCGCAAGTCCTGCCGGGCGGGGTGCGCAAGCTGCTCGACATCGCCCTCACCATGGTCGCCAAGCCGACGATCCTGCTGCTCGACGAGCCGACCAGCGGCGTTTCGGCGGAAGAAAAGTTCGGCATCATGGAAATGGTGATGGCGGCGGTGAAGGCGGAGGGGGCGACCGTGCTGTTCGTCGAGCACGACATGGAAGTGGTGAGCCGCTTTGCACAGCGCGTACTCGCCTTCTACGACGGCCGCATCATCGCCGATGCGGCGCCGGAGGTCGTGCTGGCCGATGCCGAGGTAAAGCGCTATGTGGTCGGAGGCGAGCTGCGCCGCATGGAAGCGCAAGCGGGCGCGGCCAATGCTTAAAGTCGCGAACCTCAACGTCGCGATCCAGTCGGTGCAGATCCTGCGCGACGTGTCCCTCGAATTGCCGACCGGCACCATGGCCGGGCTGATAGGGCGCAACGGCGCCGGCAAGACGACGCTGATGCGCAGCATCATGGGGCTGCTCAAGATCGGCGGCGGTGCGATCAGCTTCGACGGCGCGAACCTGGTTGCGGCGCCCACGCATGCGCGCACGCGGCTGGGGATCGGCTACATGCCGGAAGACCGGCGCCTGATCCCCGATCTCACGATCGAGGAGAACGTGCTGGTGCCGGCGTGGGCGGGGCATGTCGCCGACGCCGCCGCGCGCCTGGAGAAGGTGTACGGGCTGATTCCGGAACTGCGCGAATATGCGCCGCGCAAAGGCCTGCAGCTTTCCGGCGGCCAGCAAAAGCTGGCGGCGCTGGGGCGCGCGCTGATGTGCGGAACCCGGCTGCTGCTGCTCGACGAGCCGTTCGAAGGCGTGGCCCCGGCGCTGGCGCAGCGGCTGGCCGAAGTGATCGCCAATCTGAAGCGGGAGGGCATGTCGGTCATCCTCTCGGAATCCGATCTGCAGCATTCGGAGCGCATGGTCGACCGTATCATCATCATCGACCGCGGTTCCATCACCTCGATCAAGTAAGCAGGCGGCGCCGCAACGGCGGCACCGAGGCACAAAGGGCCGCCGCTGCGGGCGCCATCTCGTGATTGGCGTGCGCAACACCGGATACCGTGATCAGTTTCCA
>DATKUQ010000305.1:0-2499 GCA_035530495.1 Burkholderiales bacterium | reverse complement strand
GCCCCCAGCCGCGCGCGCGCGCGCCTGCAGCGTCGAGCTCGTCGCGCAAGGCAGCAAGGGTGAGCTTGGCGTCGCCCACCAAGCCTACCGCCACCGGGTAATTGGCGCCTATCACGGCGGCATCGACATCGAGCTGGATCACCGCCGCTTTGCCCGGCGCCGGATAGCGCCAGCGTTCGGTGGTGACCGAACCCGCCCGGCAGCTCACGAACACCACCAGATCGGCGGCCTGCACCACGGCGCGCGTGGGCAGCGTGCCGCCGTTGGAGCCCACCACGCCCAAGGCGAGCGGATGCGCGTCGCCTATGCTTCCCTGCCCGCTGACTGTGGTCGCAACCGCCGCTCCCAGGCGCTCGGCGCAGGCGATCAGTTCCTGTTCCGCGGCCGAGATCACCACGCCGCCGCCGACGATGAACAACGGCCGCTCCGCCCCGGTCAGCAATCGGGCTGCCTGCGCGATCGCCGCCGGCTCGGCACACGCGCGATGGGACGGAATTCGATTCAGGCGCGCATCGCCCCAGACATCGGCCTCATCGACGATTTGCTTTTGCACGTCGTAGGGAAGGCCGATGTGGGCGGCGCCCGGCCTGCCGGTGCTCATCTGCTTGAACGCCTCGCGCAGCACGCGCGGGATGTCGGCGGCGGCATCGAGCACCGTGTTCCATTTGGTCAAGGGCCTGAACAGAGCCTGCTGGTCGAGTTCGGTGAGGGCATACCTGCCGCGTGCGGACACCGAAATATCGGAGGTGAAACACAACAGCGGAACGGACGACTCGTTCGCCTCGACGACGCCGGGAAGGATATAGGTCGCGCCGCCGCCGCTGGGTCCTTCGCACACGCCGACCCGGCCGGACACGCGCGCATAGCCGTCGGCCATGTACGCGGCGGAGCGTTCATCGCGGGTAAGGATGTGCTGCATCCCGTGGTCAAGCCGGTACATCGCATCGTAGAACGGCAGCGAGGTGTCGCCGCACAGGCCGAAGATGTGCTTCACGTCGTGCAGTTGCAGCATGCGCACGAAAGCTTCGCCGCCGGTGATTTGTTTCATATGGACGTCTCGCGTTATTTGGTTATTTGAATGAAGCAGCGTCGATTTTCACCCCGCTGCGTAACCACGTCCAGCGGTGATGCTGCCGCCCTCGCCGGCCGGACATCGGCGCGCGGCGACTCACGCCTGCGGCGTGCGCGAGCGTTGTTTGGCGAAGGGCGCCCTCGGGCGAGGTGGCTAGCGCAGCCCGAGCACGGCGCGTATACCGGTAAGCAGGACGTCCCGGTCGAACGGCTTGGTGATGTAACCATCGGCCCCGCCGACGAGACCGCGCAGGACGTCCTCGCGCTGCGCCCTGCCGGTCAGCATGATGACCCGGACCGACTTCAACTGCGGGTGCCGGCGCATCCGCGCCAGAATTTCGAAACCGTCGATGTCGGGCAAGCCGACGTCGAGCAGGACCACATCGGGCAGAGGCTGGGCCTGCAGCGCTTCCAGGATCTCGTCGCGATTCGAGGCCAGCCGCGGTTCGAATTTCTCCAATGTCAGCATGAATTTGATGGTCCGCTGCAACTCGGGATCGTCGTCCACCACCAGAACCGAATACGCCGCGCCGCTTGCCGGCTCGATTCTCTTCGTCGATTTGCGCGCGATGCTCACGTAATAGCCGTTCAGCCTCAGCGCCGCCGCGCCGCTTTCCGCCTCGCTGCGCACCTGTTCCGTTGCCTGCTCAGACGGCTGTTCCGCGTTCTGCCCCGCAAAAAAATAGCTGAAGTCGATATTGAGTTCCTGCTCGAGCGTCGCGGGTTTGATGTACTCCTCCTGCGCCAGCGTTTGCGCAATTTTCTTGATTTCCGCGAGCGGCAGCGCTTCGGTACGCTGCGCGATCTCGGCAAAACTCGACTTGCCGTCGAGCAGCACCAGCAGTTCGAGCGCCGCGCGCGAGAGCTCGGTCTTTGCGCCCTTCAGCTCCTCGTTGCCCCTGTCCGCGACGGCATACACATCCAGGTCGCGGATCTGGATGTGCTCTTCCATGGTCATACGTCCACCTCCTTGCGCGAGTGCTTCCAGCCGAAGCCTGCGACAAACCCATAAAGCCATGCTATTTGACCACTTACCGCCCGGGCCTGCCAAGTTGTTTTGATCCGCTTTTGCCTCACTCCTTGTGCAGCCCATTCGCCCTGAATCGGAGGCCATTTCGGCAATTCTGAAATGCCCTCCTAGAGGCTATTTCAACATGAGGGGATACCTCCCCTCATGCTCCCCTAAACCGGACTAGCCGGAACCAAGCAAAGTGCCTTCGGCGGGGGAAAAGCCCTTATCCCACGAACAAGGGGGGATGCATCCCCCCTTGTAAATCCCCCCGCGGATGCATCGTCGCCATTTATCGAAATCTTTGCCATTTCCGTCAACTCTTGACTGATAAGAGACTAAACCGGACCGCAGCAATAATGCTTTGCCACGGCTCATTTGTACTTATCTGTTCCCGGAGCGACGACCGCTGCCGCGGC
>DATKUQ010000304.1:0-4114 GCA_035530495.1 Burkholderiales bacterium | reverse complement strand
TGTTCAGAGCGAGGCTGAGCTTACGTTCCTGCATCGACAAGAACTGGTTTGGTGCAGGTCAGGACTAAGAACCGGTTCCAGAATGAACGTTTTTATCATTGTCATTCCGAGCAAAGCGAGGAATCTGCTGTTGAATCAAACCTCAAGCAGTTTCCTCGCTTCGCTCGGAATGACATGTCATTTTGGAACCGGTTCTTAGGGAACTCAATCGGAATGCCTCCGGTTGTGCCGGAGGCTCCTTACCGAATCAAATCGTCGGCGTAGCCAGGTAGGCTGCGATATCGGCCAAGTCCTGGCTCGTCAATCCGGAGAATTGGCTCATGCCACCGAAATTGCTGGTGATGGCGCCCTGAATGACGTTCGGGCTGTTGGCGCCGGCCAATACGTTCAGGTTGGCCGGGGGCGTTCCATGGCAAGCGCCACAATTATTGCTTACGTATAGGGCTTTGCCATTGGCGGCGGATGCCACGCCCGCGGGACCGGTCACTGCGAAGGTGCGCGTCACTGTCGCTGCCGCGGCGTAACTGCCATTGCCGCCTTGATTGGCCGTGACGGTG
Source organism: Burkholderiales bacterium (assembly GCA_035530495.1). Classification (GTDB taxonomy): domain Bacteria; phylum Pseudomonadota; class Gammaproteobacteria; order Burkholderiales; family SG8-39; genus 2-12-FULL-64-23. The sequence goes on along the minus strand of DATKUQ010000304.1, from coordinate 3,557 downwards.
CAATTGCCTGCCGCCACCGGTGTCAGCGTATCGCCGCTCACCGTGCAGATCGTAGGCGTGGTCGAGGCGAAGCTTACAAGCAGGCCCGAGTCGGCGCTGGCGGACAAGGTGACCGGCGTCCCCACTACCTGCGGGCCAGGCGAGGCGAAGGTGATGGTTTGGCTCGGCAATACGACCCCGCCTGCGGACGCGACAGTAAAGGTGTTGACCACCGTAGGCGCCGCGTTGTAAGTCGCGTCCCCGCTTTGATCTGCGCTCAGGCTGCAGGTACCCGCTGCCACCAGCGTCAGCGTGTTATTGCTCACCGTGCATACCGCCGGCGTGCTCGAAGTAATGGTCACGGGAAGCCCGGAAGTCGCCGTGGCCGACAAAGCCGGTACGGCAGCGCCCAGCGTTTGATCGCCGGGCGAGGCGAAGGTGATGGTTTGTGCCGTCAGTGCGGTGCCGCTGCCGCTGCCGACGCCGTTCGCCATGTAGGTGGCAATGTTGTCGGCGATGGCGCTGGTGATCGTACTCGCCAGAACGCCCATGCCGCCTTCGTTCTCCTGGATCGCATTCAGGATATTGGCTGAGTTGACCGCGTCCGGCATGCTCGCTCCGTGACACACTTGGCAGTTTGTGTCGTAGGCAGTCTTGCCCGCCGCTGCGTCACCCGGCTGGCCGGTGCTGGTGGTCAAACCACGGGTCTCGTGGCCGGAATGCATTTCGGTTTCGACATCGTGCAGGGTCTTCCCCTGCTCCTGCAGCTTCGCATGAATCTCATCGAGCACGCTGTCCTGCGCGTCGCCCGGACTAGATCCATCGGCAGCCTGCAATTTGCTGCGGATCGGGTCGTCGGGCAGCTTGGTGACGTCAATTCCCTGGGACAGCAGTTCGGTCTTCACCGTCTGGGCAGCGGTGCGGATTCGATCGGCCGTATAGCTTGCGACTTCGTTAGCGTCGAATTTGTCGAACGCATCGGCAGCGACACCGGTGGTGCTCAAGTCGGCCACGATCATGTCGGTCACCGGCGTGATGTTGACGGTGCCTGCAGCCTGAACCAATGAATGCAGCTCTTGCGGCGCACCCGTGGTGGCGTCGTTATAGGCTACCCGCGCCACGCAGGGCAATGTGAGCGCGCTGACATCGATGCTGTAGCTTCCATCCGCCAGCGTAGTGACTGGAGAGGCGTTGCCTGCGGTACATTTGAGGCTGACTTGCCCATTGGCAATAGCCAAACCTGTTGCGGCCACGCCGCTCACGGTGGCAGCCGCAACGGGGCTGCTACCGCCTCCGCCACTGCCGCACGCGGCCAGTACCGCAGCCAGCGCCGTGCTGGCGAGCCCCCCTGCCACTGTCTTGAAGTTGATTCGCATGTCTTTAACTCCCTGGTTGATTGCACTGTGCATGAATTGCTCGATCCATCGACGCCTGCCCGCCCCGCTTCGCCTGCACCACGAGCCCGACCTGGGGGCGCGTCGCCGGACTTGCCGACAGCCGTGCCTGCATTATAGCTGGGAATTAATCCCATGCTACAACTGCATTGTGTGATAAACTTCACGCCACCGTCCGAATAAACATGCCGCGTCCAACCCTATTCCCGCTCTAACCGCTATGGGTCGCCCACCCCGCAATCTGCCTCCCAACCAGCCGCCCGAGCACGCCGTGCCGCCGGCCGACGAGGTTTTGCGCGCTTTGGGGAGCGTGCTCGCGCCGCTGCTGCGGCTCCTGCTCGCAAGCGGGCTCGATTACACCAGGCTGGCCGCCGAACTCAAGCTCCTGTTCATCGAACAGGCGCGGCTCGAGTTGCTGCGTCGCGGCCAGGCGGACACGAATTCGGCGATCAGCCTGTTGAGCGGCGTGCACCGCAAAGACGTACGCGAGTGGCGCGAAAACAGACTGGGTGCGCGCATCGCGCGGGGCGTGTCGATGAGCTCCCAGGTGTTCGCGCGCTGGGTGCAGGACCCGCTCTACCGCGACCGGCGCAAGCGGCCAAAGCCCTTGCCGCGATCCGGCGCCGGCGCTTCGTTCGACAGCCTCGCGCGCAGCGTCACCCAGGACGTGCACCCCTACACGCTGCTGACCGAGCTCATTCGTCTGGGCCTGGTGAAAATAGAGAAGCGCAAGGGCGAGGAGTATGTGGTGCCCAATCGCGATGGCTTCGTTCCGCCCGCGGGCTCGCGCGAACTCCTCGAGCTGTTCGCCGGAAATTTGTCCGACCATGCGGGCGCCGCCGTCGCCAATCTCCTGGGCAGTGCGCCGCGCCTGGAGCAAAGCGTCTTCGTCGAGGGCATCACGCGCGAATCGGCAGAGCATCTGGGCGAACTCGCACGCAAACTCTGGGCGCAGGTCAGAAGCGAAATGATCGCCGAGGCCAGCCGCCGCTATGCGGCCGACCGGCATCGCGGCGATGCGACCTACCGCGCGCGCTTCGGCGCCTATCACTGGGAGCAGGACCACCAGTCCGAACAAACCGCCGCAGAGCCGGCGCAAAAGGGAGTAGAAGATGAGACTGATTAAGCGCATCGCCTTTGCGCTCTGTGCCCCACTGGTCCTCGCGCTCAGCGCCTGCGGCGGCGCCGGGGTCGGATTGGCTACGGTCGCCGGCGGCGTGGGAACGGGCGGGACAGGCGTCGTCTTAGGCGCGATCACCGGCTTCGGCAGCGTGGTGGTGGACGGCACGGCCTACAGCAGTGCCACGCCGCAGTATTTTGCCAGCAGCGACCAGGGCGACGCCGTCGAAGTGTCTTCGGCAAGCATGCAACTCGGCAACGAAGTGCAGCTGCAGCTCGATGCGCAGGGCAATCCGACCAGCGTAATCATCGAACCTGAGTTAACCGGCGCCATAAGCCAAGTCGGCCAGGTCGGCCAGGGTCGGTTCGTCGTCAATGGCATGACGGTGCGCATCAACGACCAGGCCGCACTCGGCCCGGTGACCTATTTCTCGGGTCTGAGCGGGTTCTTCAGCCTGGCGGTCGGCATGCGGGTCGCGGTGCACGGCGCGTACGGTGTCGATCCCGGCAGCCAACAGGCATACATCCAGGCTTCGCTGATCGAACGGCTGCCCGACTCCAGCGCGATCTATCGATTGAGCGGGCTGGTGTCCAATCTGAACGCCGCGGCCGGGACGTTCCAGCTCGGCGGCAGCACGGTGCAGACAAGCGGCTCCACCAGCATCCTGCCTGGCGGCACCGTATTGGCGAATGGCCTATGGGTCAACGTCTGGAGCAACACCGCTTTGGCGGCGGACGGTACGCTGCACGCAGGCGTGATCCGCGTGCGGAGCGTGTCGGGCATGACCGGGACGGTGCAGATAGGCGGGGTCGTGTCCATGTTGTCGGGTACGCAGTTCCAGGTTTCGGGCATCGCGATCGACGCCAGCGCGAGCGCACTGGCGTCGGTGGTGAGCGGTCTTGCGCCCGGCGAGTATGTGGTAGTGCAAGGGCAAGCCGATTCGAGCGGCAGCGCGCTGGTCGCCAGCAGCATTCGCACTTACGCCGCACAGCCTGCTCAAGTGGAACTCAAAGGAACCATCACAGGTTTTGTCAACCAGGGCAGCTTCCTCGTTCGCGGTGTGC
>DATKUQ010000303.1:0-6766 GCA_035530495.1 Burkholderiales bacterium | reverse complement strand
GTTGAAGGGAATCATTTCGTCAAAGATCTTGGTCAATCCGGCAACGAATTCCGCTTCGAAGCCGGCCGCTTCCAGTGTCTCCGCGCTTTTCTTCATGTTTTATTAGGGGGTCGCAAAAGCCTGCGCAGTGTTGTCTGCGCGTCCGGTTGGATCAGGGCGACGCATCTTCAAACGCCTGGCCAGACCTGGCAATGTGGTGAAAGTAGGTGGTTTGTCTAATTCGCGCGCGATAGTGAATCCTGTTCGCGCAGCGACAATATACCATGACAACAATCACCGGATTGACGGTAGCGGTATTGTTTCAACCCGGCGCCCAGGGTCGCCGTTCGTCTTGGGCGCGCCAATTCGGTACAAAGCCTGTGCGCTCCGATGCTTTTGCCCGCCGCTGCATGTCGCAGCTATTTCCTTTTGCCAACGTGCATCGGCTATCGCGCCGGCGAGTTCAGGCTGGCGCCGCAAAGCGTCCTGCTGCGTTATACGGACGGCGTGACCGAAGCCGAGGACAGGGATGTCGACATGCCGGGCGAGGACCGCCTGCTTGCCCGGCTCAACGCCGCCGCCAGCAGAACGTCGGCCGACCTGGTCGATGCCGTATTTGCGGAGGTAGACGAAATCGCGGGCAGCGCGCCGCGCAGGCTCAAGCCCGCAGGGCCGTGCTCACGATGTCCTGCGCCTCGCGCACGATTTGCGCAAGGTGTTCGGCGCTGGTGAAACTCTCGGCATAGAGCTTGTAGATGTCCTCGGTGCCGGAAGGCCGCGCGGCGAACCAGCCCGCCGCGGTGGTCACCTTGACGCCGCCGATGGGCGCGTCGTTGCCCGGCGCGCGCGTGAGCTTGGCCGTGATGGCGTCCCCGGCGAGCGTCGCCGCCTTTACGCTGTCGCCGCTCAGGCCCTTGAACGCGGCCTTCTGCGCCGGCGTGGCGGGCGCGTCCACGCGCACGTAGTGCGGACTGCCGAACTTCGCCGCGAGATCCAGGTAATAGCGTCCGGGGTCCTTGCCGGTGACGGCCGTGATTTCGGCGGCCAACAGCCCGAGAATGATGCCGTCCTTGTCGGTGGTCCAGACCGAGCCGTCGCGGCGCAGGAAACTCGCGCCGGCGCTCTCTTCGCCGCCGAAACAGAAGCTGCCGTCGAGCAGCCCGGCCGAAAACCATTTGAAGCCCACCGGCGTCTCGACCAGGCGGCGCTTGAGGCCCGCGACCACGCGATCGATCAGTGCGCTCGACACCAGGGTCTTGCCCACCGCGGCGCTCGCCGGCCACTGGGCACGATGCGTCAGCAGGTAATGTATCGCGACCGCCAGATAATGGTTGGGGTTCATCAGCCCGGCAGAGGGCGTGACGATGCCGTGGCGGTCGACGTCGGTATCGTTGGCCCAGGCGATGTCGAAGCGCTGTTTGAGCCCGACCAGGCTCGCCATGGCATAGGGGCTGGAGCAATCCATGCGGATCTTGCCGTCGTGATCCAGCGTCATGAAACCGAAGGCGGGATCGACCTTCGGATTGACCACCTCGATGTCCAGGCCGTAGTGCGCCGCGATCGGCTTCCAGTACGCCACCGCCGCGCCGCCCAGGGGATCGACGCCGATTTTCAGCTTTGCCGTCCGGATCGCCTCCATGTCGATCACGCCGGCGAGGTCGGCAATATAGGGCGCGGCGAAATCGTCGGTGCGCGTGCTTTCGGCGGCCAGGGCCTGCGCGTAGGGCATGCGCTTCACCTCCTTGTTGCCCTGGGCGAGCAGGGCATTGGCGCGCTGCTCGATCCAGCCGGTGATGTCGGTGTCCGCGGGTCCGCCGTTGGGCGGGTTGTATTTGATGCCGCCGTCGGCGGGCGGATTGTGGGAGGGGGTGATGACGAGGCCGTCCGCGCGCGCGGCGCCGCGGGCGCGGTTGTGCGCGAGGATCGCGCGCGAGATCACCGGGGTCGGGGTGTAGCCCTCGCCGCGCTGGATGCGCGTCTGCACGCCGTTGGCCGCAAGCACTTCGAGCGCAGTGCATTGCGCCGGGCCGGACAGCGCGTGCGTGTCCTTGCCGAGGAACAGCGGGCCCGCGATGCCTTGCTGCGTCCGGTATTCGCATACCGCCTGCACGATGGCGAGGATGTGGGCCTCGTTGAAGCTGCGCTCGAATGCGCTGCCGCGATGGCCGCTGGTGCCGAACGCCACGCGCTGCGCCGGATTGCTCGCATCCGGCGCGTCGCAATAGGCGCGCAGCAGCGCGGGCACGTCCACCAATACCGAAGCGGGGGCCGGCTTGCCGGCCAGGGGATGGGTCATGATGTTTCCTATGCCGCGTGGAAGAAAGATCGGCGTTCGCGCTGTTGTTGCCCGCTATTGCCGCCCGCTATTGTGCCACTTGCGCGGTCTCGCGCCAGCCGCGCGCACCGGCGCCGTTGATTTAAATCAAACCTGGCGCGGCGGCCCGGGCTAGCATTCGCGCTGATACACTATAGGTCAGCTGTTTTCCTTCCGGCCCGCCGCAGCGCGCGGGGCAAAACCAGGAGTCAAGTATGACCGCCATCACCCGCTATCCCGTACCCAAGCTCGAAGAGATGCCGCAGGACGTTCGCGAGCGCATCGTCGCCGTGCAGGAGAAATCGGGCTTCGTGCCGAATGTGTTCCTCACGCTCGCGCACCGCCCGGACGAGTTCCGCGCGTTCTTCGCCTACCACGACGCGCTGATGGAAAAGCAAAGCGGCCTCAGCAAGGCCGAGCGCGAAATGATCGTGGTCGCCACCTCCGGCGCCAACCAATGCCAGTATTGCGTGGTCGCGCACGGCGCGATCCTGCGCATACGCGCCAAGAACCCGCTCATCGCCGACCAGGTCGCGGTCAACTACCGCAAGGCCGACATCACGCCGAAGCAGCGCGCGATGCTCGACTTCGCGATGAAGACCGCGGTCGAGCCCTGGACCATCAGCGACGCCGATTTCGACACGCTGCGCGGACACGGCTTTTCCGACGAGGACATCTGGGACATCGGCGCGGTCGCCGCGTTCTTCGCGCTGTCCAACCGCATGGCCAATCTGATCAACATGCGGCCCAACGACGAGTTCTACACCCTGGGCCGCGAGCGGCGCGAGGCGCGGCAAGACGTGAATGCCGTTGCAAAATGACTTTGCAACGGCCTGATTTAGGGGAGTATGAGGGGAGACGCCCTGTAAGAAGTCCCCGCAGGGGATATCCCCTCATATCGTAAGGAACCTCAAATGCGGTTGCTGCTCGTCTGGCTGATCAATGCATTGTCACTGCTTGCGGTGCCCTATGTGCTGCCATCGGTCAGCGTCGACAGCTTCTACGCCGCCCTGATCACGGCACTGATCCTAAGCCTGATCAACACGCTGATCCGGCCGCTGCTGTTGCTGGTCACTCTGCCCATTACCATCCTCACCCTGGGCTTGTTCACACTGGTGATCAACGGCCTGCTGTTCTGGTTCGTGGCATCCTTCGTACAGGGCTTCCACGTCGGCGGTTTCTGGTCGGCATTCTGGGGCGCCATCGTCTACAGTCTGATCTCGTCCCTGGTGAGCTGGCTGCTGATCCCGCGGCCGGGCCCGCCGCCCCCGCCGCGGTGGCCGCCCGGGCCGCCACCGCCCGAGGACTATATCGATTCCACCGCGCGCCGGCTGTAAAAGCGCGTGGTACGTGGCTCGTTGCTCGTTGTTCGGGCCACGAGCCACGTACCACGAATCACAGCAGCACGATGTCGAACTGCTCCTGGCTGTAGCTCGACTCGGCCTGCATCGACACCGGCTTGCCGATGAAGTCCTCGAGCATCGCGAGCGACTGCGACTCGTCTTCCAGGAACAGATCGATCACCACCTGCGCCGCGAGAATGCGGAACTCGCGCGCGCTGAACTGGCGCGATTCGCGCAGGATTTCGCGCAGGATCTCGTAGCACACGGTGCGCGCCGCCTTGACCTGGCCGCGGCCGCCGCAGGTGGGGCAGGACTCGCACAGCACATGCGCCAGCGATTCGCGCGTGCGCTTGCGCGTCATCTCCACCAGGCCGAGCTGGGTGAAGCCGGAAAGCGTCATGCGCGTGCGGTCGCGCGCGAGCGCCTTGTTGAGCTCGGCCAGCACTGCGCCGCGGTGCTCCTCGCTTTCCATGTCGATGAAATCGAGGATGATGATGCCGCCGAGGTTGCGCAGGCGCAGCTGGCGCGCGATCACCTGCGCCGCCTCCAGATTGGTCTTGAAAATGGTGTCGTCGAAATTGCGCACACCGACGAAGCCGCCGGTGTTGACGTCGATGGTGGTCATCGCCTCGGTCTGGTCGATGATCAGGTAGCCGCCGGACTTCAGGTCGACGCGGCGCGCGAGCGCCTTTTCGATCTCGTCCTCGACGCCGTACAGGTCGAACAGCGGCCGCTCGCCGGTGTAGTGGTCCAGGCGCACCAGCACGTTCTGCATGTAATCGCGCGCGAACGCCTGCAGCTTGAGGAAATTCTCGCGCGAATCGATCAGGATGCGGTCGGTGTCGTCGTTGACGAAATCGCGCAGCACGCGCTGCGCCAGCGACAGATCCTGGTACAGGAGCGAGGGCGCCGCCGCGGACAGGCTTTTCTCGCGCAGGTCCTGCCACAGCTTGCGCAGGTACTGCAGGTCGTTCAGCAGCTCCGCGTCGCTGGCCGCCTCGGCCATGGTGCGGATGATGTAGCCGCCTTTTTCGTCGGCGGGCAGGATCTGCTTCACCCGCTCGAGCAGGAGTTGGCGCGCGCTTTCGTCCTCGATGCGCTGCGAGATGCCGATGTGCGCGTCCTGCGGCAGGTGCACCAGCATCCTGCCGGCGATGCTGATCTGGGTCGACAGGCGCGCGCCTTTGCTGCCGATCGGGTCCTTCACCACCTGCACCAGCAGCGGCTGGCCTTCGGCGAGGATTTTTTCGATCGGACGCGGCGCCGCCCTGCCCGGCTCGGCGCCGCCTGAAGCGTTCGGGCGTTCCTCCCAGATGTCGGCGACGTGCAGGAACGCGGCGCGCTCCAGGCCGATCTCGACGAAGGCCGACTGCATCCCGGGTAGCACGCGCGCCACCTTGCCCATGTAGATATTGCCCACGAGCCCGCGGCTGGCGGTGCGCTCGATGTGCAGTTCCTGCACCACGCCGCTGTGCATCACGGCGACCCGCGTTTCCTGCGGGGTCACGTTGATCAGGATGTCTTCGCTCATGCGGCCATTCTACCGGATGGGGCGCAGCGCGTTGTTCGTGGTACGTGGTACGTGGTACGTGTTTCGTTGTTCGCAATTCGTACTACGAACTACGAACTACGAGCAACGAACAACGAACAACGAGCGAAGCTCTCTTTCAGGCCGGCGGGCCGATGTCGAAGCGGCGCAGCAGCATCGCGGTTTCGTACAGCGGCAGGCCCATCACCCCCGAATAGCTGCCGCGGATCTCGGTGATGAACGCACCGGCGCGGCCCTGGATGGCATAGGCGCCGGCCTTGTCCGAGGGTTCGCCGCTGGCGACATAGCGGCTGATCTCGCCTTGGCTGAGTTCGCGAAAGCGCACCGTGGTGACCGACAGCTCGGCTTCCATGCGCTCGCCGAGCTTGAAGGCGATAGCCGTCAGCACCTCGTGCTCGCGCCCCGACAGGCGCGCGAGAAACTCTGCGGCTTGGGCCGCGTTAGTCGGTGTGCCGAGGATTTCGTCGCCGATGCACACCGTGGTGTCCGCCGCGAGCACGCCGCGCATCACCAGCTTGCGCTGGATCACGCGCAGCCAGCCGCTCTCGACTTTGGCGCGGCACACGCGCCTGACGTAATCGCGCGGCGCCTCGCCGGGAAGCGGATCCTCGTTCACGTCGGGGATGCGGTCGACCGTGATGCGCGTGGTCAGCACCTCGTGCGCGATACCGATCTGGTTCAGCAATTCGCGCCGGCGCGGGCTGCGCGAGGCGAGGTAGATGGAAGCGATGCCGACCAAACCGCTTACTCCCGGTGGTAGGGATGGCCGCCGATGATGCTGAGCGCGCGATAGATTTGTTCCGACGCCAGCACCCGCGCCAGCCCGTGCGGCAGCGTGAGGCTCGACAGCCGCAGCTGCAGCGCGCAGGACTTTTTCAGCGCCGCGTCCAGGCCGTCGGCGCCGCCGATCAGGAACGCGACGGGGCCGCCATCCTGTTTCCACGTCTCGATCTGCACCGCGAGGCCGCAGGTGGAGAGGTCCTTGCCGTGCTCGTCCAGCGCGACCACGCGGCCGCCTTTCGGCAGCGCCGCGCGGATGCGCGCGGCTTCGGCGGCGAGCAGTTGCGCCGCGGTCTTTCCGCTGGCGCGCGGCTCGGCCTTGATTTCGACCAGCTCGAGCGCGGTGCCCGGCGGCATGCGCTTGGCGTATTCGCGGCAGGCGTCGGTCACCCAGGAGGGCATGCGCGTCCCGACCGCGATCACCACGAATTTCAGCGGGGCCTGCGCGCGTCTCACCTGGCCGCCGGCTGCGCTTGCGCGGCCGGCTTGCGCGACCGCGGCCGTTTGGGTTCCGGGTGATCCCAGAGTTCTTCGAGATTGTAGTACTGGCGAATGGTGGGCTGCATCACGTGCACCACGATGGCGCCGAGGTCCACCAGGACCCATTCGCCGCTGTCCTCGCCTTCCACCGAGAGCACGGGATAGCCGAGCGCCTTGAGTTTTTCGCGCACGTTGTTGGCGATCGCCTTGACCTGGCGCGTCGAGTCGGCGCTGGCGATGACGATGCGCTCGAACATGGGTGAGAGATGGCCGACTTTGAGCACGACGATGTCGCGGGCCTTGATGTCTTCGAGCGCGGCA
>DATKUQ010000302.1:0-4284 GCA_035530495.1 Burkholderiales bacterium | reverse complement strand
GAAGCCGCCGTAATTGAGCGCGCTCTTCAACTCCAGGTCGTAGCGCAGATAGCGCACTTCACCGACGTTCGATGACAGATTCAAAACCAGTGCAAGGTATCTATACAGCGACTTCCACTTTTGAAGCCTGAACAACCACTTCCATTTGAACCCTTTGCCTTCGCGCTTATTTTGGAAGTAATCGCTGATCGCGCGCGCCCAGATCCAGGTCCAGATCGCGCGCCGCACACGGGAGAACCAGTTGGTCCGGCCCCGCTCCATCCAGTACACGCTGCCGCAAACCGGCACGGGTTCGCCGCCCTCGACGGCGAGGGTCGCCTTCTTTAGCTTTAGCTCATGGGGACCATGGCGCAGGAAACTGCGGATGTCGCTGATTTCACCGAACTCCGCTTCCAGCTCGCAGAAGACGGCTTCCTTCACATTCGGCAACAACTGCAGCTCGCCTGTCATCTTCTCGGCGAAGCGAACCGCCGTGTTCGCCTTGGGCGCAGGCCCGGGCGGCTCGGACCCGGGCATGTCCGCAAGCTTTGCGCCGCCGGTGGCCTTGTAATCGATGGTCCAACCCCGGATCCGCGCATAGCGCGCGACCGCGCGCTCGGCTAGCGCCGTGATCGTAAGCAGGGGATTGATCCCCAGCGACACTGGCACGATAGATCCGTCCAGCACCAGAAGTCCGTCGTGAGTGCGCGCGTAGTCACCGCCCGCCGTGGGGTCGTAGACGCGGCCGATGTCGTCGACCACGCCGGTGTTCCAGTCGTCGCCCATCGGACAGCCCCCCAGCGGGTGCACCGACAGCAGCTTGCCTTCGGGTTTGCTCCCGGAGAGGATGCCGGAAACCTCCGTGGGCAGCGGCTGCCAGAGCGGGCTGCGCAGGTAGATGCCGCCGAGGGCCTCAGACTTGCCCAGGATCTCGTCCTGGCGCTGATAAAGTGGATCGGCGCCAGCATGTTTCCATTCAATCTTGATCGTGCCGTTTCCGGACGCGCTTTCCCAGCCGTCGACGAGCTCGAGTCGGCCGCGCGCACCGTCGTCGCCCATCGCCGCGAAAATCTGCGTACGCTCGATCGCGTCCGGATCGACCGCGGCCGGGTCGGGATCGCCGGGACGGTGCGGGCTGCCGTCGAAGCGCGCAACCTGTGCCGGCAGCGCGCCGGTGGTGACGAGCTCCTCGAATACCCGGCGCAGCGGCGAGGGGATTCCCAGTTCCTCGATCACCACGCGGTCGGCGCGCGAGCTCCCGATCTCGACCACGCCGGTAATGGTGGGGCCGACATTGCGTACTATCGGATCGCTTTCTTCCGGCGCGGCATTAACCCGGCTCTTTTGGCCGTAGAGCACGCTGATCATGTCGCCGTTGCCGGAGAATCGCGCGCCCAGCTGCTGCGAAAAGCGCAGGTCGGCGGCGCGCGAGCGCAGCAGGATTTCGCTCGAGCCCAACGTGCCCGCCGCGATCACGACGTGGCGCGCGCGCACTACCCGCGCGGGCCCGCTCGCATCGGCGGGCGGGTGACGATCGCTGGTCTGCCGGATGCAGACCTGCCACAGATACCCGCCATCCTTTCCAGGGGCTTTTGCGACGCGCGTTACCGTGGTGTTGACGAACAGCCTGGCACCGCAGCGTTTCGCCAGCGGCAGGTAATTCATCGCCAGCGTGTTCTTGGCCCGGTTGTTGCACCCGGTGACGCAGTTGCCTGTGCGAAGGCAGGGGCCCTGGTTTATGCCCTGCGCATTTACCCGCTCGATAAAATTCACCGCGATCCGCGCCGGACGGACGTTCGCGCCAACCGCGCTCGCGAATTCGCCCAAGGCACGGTATTTGTCCAGCTCTGCCACTGGAGCATCGCTGACGCCGAGCATCCATTCCGCGCGCTCGCGGCATTGTTGCAGCGTGTCGGCGTCGCGCCGCAATTCCGCCGGCCAGTGCGGATCCTCGAACACGTCCGGCCGCGGCCACTCCGCCACGCTCGCATTAATCAGCGAGCCCCCGCCCAGGCCGTTGCCGACCAGAACGCTGAGATCCGCGCCCAGACGAAAGTCGAACAGGCCCTCGGCTTCACCCTTGAACTGCGGGTCGTCGTAGCGGCTAAAACGCACGTGCCCGGGCAGCTCGGACAGCCTTCCCGGGAAAGTCCCCGCAACGTATTCCTGGCCGCGCTCGAGCACGCAGACGCTGGGTTTTCTTCCCTTGCTGTCAGCCGTGATCTGCGCCAGCCGCGCCGCCGCCACTGCGCCGCCGTAGCCGCTGCCGACTACGACGACATCGAAATCGAGTGGTTCATCGGCGTTTTGATCGAGCGCGGACAGCAAATCCTCAATCCCCTCGGCCAGCCATTGCGGACGGTAGCTCATGGCAACGCTCCCCCTTCGTTGCGCACCGCGCGCCGCGCGGCGCATTCGTCATTCTTCTTTATCGTCGCAGCACTGCGAGCATGGTTTCCTTAAGCTTTTCCGGGGACACAGGTTTGTGCAGGAACGGCAAGCCGCTCGCCTGCGCCTCGCGCAGCCGCTCCGGCGCGGTGTCGCCGCTCACCATCAGCGCGGGGACGTCGCCCAAGCGTTCGCGCAGCCGGCGCACGGTTTCGATGCCGTTCTCGTTCTGCGGCAGACGGAAGTCGGCGACGATCACGCCGATATCCGGCGCATGCTCGTCGAGCAGTTGCCGGGCTTCAGCAAGGCCGCTGCAGGCCGCCACCCGGCAGCCCCAGGACTCGAGCAGGGCGCGCATGCCTAGGCGCACGCCGGGCTCGTCGTCGATCACCATTACGCTGATGCCATCCAAGGCATCCGCATCCTCGGCCACCGGCACGCGCGGCGGCTGCCCTGGGGTGTATTCTCCCGCTACCCGCGCGAGCGCCACGGCAAAGGTGGAGCCGTGCCCGGGGTGGCTCTCCACCTGCAACTCCAGCCCGATCAGGCGCGCGAGCCGGCGCACGATGGCGAGGCCGAGACCCAGCCCCTTGGCTCGGTCGCGCTCCGGATTGCCGACCTGGTAGAACTCCTCGAAGATGCGTTCGCGTTCGGACTCGGGAATACCAGGGCCGGTATCGCGCACGACTATGCGCACCGCGCCTTCGTCCAGTTCGACATCCAGGCTCACGCTGCCCGCAGCGGTGTATTTGAACGCGTTATCCACCAGATTGCGCACCACGCGCTCGAGCAGCACCGGATCCGACTCCACCAGCGCTTCAACCGGCGCAACGCGGAAGGCGAGGCCTTTTTCGCGCGCGACCGGTCGATATTCGGCCTCGATGCGCTCGATCAGTTCCTTCACGTTCACGCGCTGCAGTTCGGGCCGTATCGCCCCCGCGTCAAGTTTGGAGATGTCGAGCAGCGAGTCGACCAGCGTCGACAGTGAAGCAAGCGCCTTGTTTATTTGCCCGGCGATCTCGCTCGTGGTGCCGTCGGCGGCGCGCAACGACAGCGTCGCGCTGAACAGCGAGAGCGCGTGCAGCGGCTGGCGCAGGTCGTGGCTGGCCGCCGCCAGGAATTGCGACTTGGCGCGGTTCGCCTCTTCCGCGCGGTCGCGCGCCATCAGCACCTCCTGCCGCTCGCGTTCCAGCGCCTCGAGCAGGCGCTCGTTTTCATAACGTATGACGAAGGATTCGCGCACCACGCGCTCGTTGTCGCGCACGAAGAACACCTGCATCAAACCGAACAGCACGATGAGCAGCGCGACCGCGATGCTGTGCAGACCGCCCGCCATCAGCCACAGCAATGCAAGCGGCAGCAGCGCCGGCGCGACATAGGCGTAGAAGGCGCGCGCGTAGGCGGCTGCGGTGGATACGCCACCTGCGGTCCAGCACACCAAAATCATGGTGAGCAGCGCCCTGCCCTGGAGGTCCAGCGCGGAAAAAAACAAAGGGCCTGCCGAACCGGTAGCCAGGCCGGCGCCGAACGCAAACCACGCCATACGGCCGAGCGTGCGCTGCGCCTCGGCCGGCGGGCTGCGCAGCTGGCGCAGCGCGTAGGCGCGGCGCGCGAGCAGCAGCACGATCTGAACCAGTGCCCACACGCCGATCAGCAATCGCGGCACCTGCTCCGAAACGACGTAGGCGAGAACGGCGGTTACGATCACGATCACGAAGGGCGAGCGCGTCGCCTGCAGCGCGAGCAGATCGAGCTGCCGGCGCCGCAGGTGCTCGAGCCGGACCGGATCCTCGTCCACGTGCGGGGCCGCGGCTTCGGGCCGAATCGCGGCACCCAGGGACGCGGTTTCAGGCAAGGCTCAACCCCAGCTTCGCCGCAGCGTAAACCGCCTCGGTGCGGTTATGCGCGCCCAGGGCC
>DATKUQ010000301.1:0-5894 GCA_035530495.1 Burkholderiales bacterium | reverse complement strand
GGCCGCGCTGCTCGAAGGCGTGGGCTCCGGCGCGGTGTCGAACCAGGTCAGCGACGTGCAATTCGCCGAAGTGGTGCTGGTGATCGGCTCCAACCCGACGGTGAATCACCCGGTGGCGGCAACCTGGATCAAGAACGCGGTGAAGAACGGCGCCAAGCTCATCCTCGCCGATCCGCGCCGCACCGAGCTTGCGCGCCACGCGACCCACGTGCTGCAGTTCAATCCCGACACCGACGTGGCCATGCTGAACGCGATCATGCATGTCATCGTCACCGAGGGTCTGGTTAACCAGGACTTCGTCCGCGATCGCACCTCGGGCTACGCGGCCCTGGCCGAGAACGTGAAGAAGTACAGCCCGGAGAAAATGGCGCCGATCTGCGGCATCCCGGCCGAGACGCTGCGCGAAGTGGCGCGCCTGTACGCGACGTCGAAGGGTTCGATGATCTTTTGGGGTATGGGCATATCGCAGCACGTGCACGGCACCGATAACGCACGCTGCCTGATCGCGCTCGCGCTCATGACCGGCCAGATCGGCCGCCCCGGCACCGGGCTGCATCCCCTGCGCGGCCAGAACAATGTGCAAGGCGCTTCCGACTCGGGCCTGATCCCGATGATGTATCCGGATTACCAGCGCGTCGACAATCCCGAAGCGAAAGCGCGCTTCGCCAAGCTGTGGGGCACGCCCGAGCTCGATCTCAAGCCCGGACTCACCGTAGTCGAGATCATGCACGCTGCGAAGAAAAAGGAAATCCGCGGCATGTACGTCATGGGCGAGAACCCGGCGATGTCGGACCCGGATCTGGCGCACGCGCGCGAGGCGCTGGCCGCGCTGGACCACCTGGTGGTGCAGGACATTTTCCTGACCGAGACCGCGTATCTCGCCGACGTCGTGCTGCCTGCGAGCGCCTGGCCGGAGAAGAACGGGACGGTCACCAACACCGACCGCATCGTGCAACTCGGACGCAAGGCGATCGAACCGCCGGGCGAGGCGAAGGAAGACCTGTGGATCATCCAGGAGCTTGCCAAGCGCATCGGTCTTCCGTGGAATTACCGTCACGTATCCGAAGTGTTCGTCGAGATGCGCGCGGGCATGGACACCATCGCCGGCATCACCTGGGAGCGCCTGGAGCGTGATTCGGCAGTGACCTACCCGTGCGAGCAGGAGGGCGATCCGGGCCAGTCGGTGGTGTTCACCGAGCACTTCCCGACCGCCACCGGCCGCGCCAGGTTCGTCCCGGCGGACCTGATCTCCGCCGACGAGCAGCCGGATGCGAACTATCCGATGGTGCTGATCACCGGGCGCCAGCTCGAGCACTGGCACACCGGCGCGATGACGCGCCGCGCCGGCGTGCTCGACGCGATCGAACCCGAACCGACGGCTTCGTTTCACCCGCTCGACCTCGACGGGTTCGGTGTGCGCACGGGCGAAGTGGTGACGGTGGCGTCGCGCCGCGGCTCGATCTCGCTGTACGCGCGCGCCGATGCCGGTACCCCCAGGGGCGCGGTGTTCATTCCGTTCTGCTATTACGAAGCGGCGGCGAACAAGCTCACCAACCCGGTGCTCGATCCATTCGGCAAAATTCCCGAGTTCAAGTACTGTGCGGTGAAAGTGAAGAAAGGTGGAACCGCGCCGGTGCATGCCAGCTTCGGTGGCGGCCAGTCGCTCGCCGCATCGACCGTCTGACGCATCGCTTTCAGCGGTAGACCATTCGCGGCGCGCCGCGGCGCTGGATGGCATTGCCGCTGCAAAGCGGGCACACGCCGCTTCGATATTCTTGACCGCAATCAAGGCTGCGGCCTGCGCGTGTGCCTATATTTGGCGCCAGGATTTGGAACACTACTCAGGAGAACACCATGCCAACGGACATCGACATCGCCCAGCAGGCGAAAATGCAGCGCATACCCAAACTGGCTGCGGAAAAACTCGGCATTGCCGAAGACAACCTCGTCCCCTATGGGCACTACAAGGCCAAGGTATCGCTCGATTACATAGACAGCCTGAAAGGCAAGCCCGACGGCAAGCTGATCCTGGTGACCGCGATCAGCCCGACGCCCGCGGGCGAAGGCAAGACCACCACCACGGTGGGCCTGGGCGATGCGCTCAATCACATCGGCAAGAAGGCGATGATCTGCCTGCGCGAGCCCTCGCTCGGCCCGGTGTTCGGCATGAAAGGCGGCGCCGCCGGCGGCGGCCACGCCCAGGTGGTGCCGATGGAAGACATCAACCTGCATTTCACCGGCGACTTCAACGCGATTGCGCTCGCCAACAACCTGCTCGCGGCGCTGCTGGACAACCACATCCATCACGGCAACGAACTGGGCATCGACGTGCGCCGCATCGCCTGGAAGCGCGTGGTCGACATGAACGACCGGGCGCTGCGCGATATCGTGGTCTCGCTGGGCGGCCCGGGCAACGGCTACCCGCGCCAGGATGGCTTTGACATCGTGGTCGCCTCCGAGGTGATGGCGATCTTCTGCCTCGCCACCTCGCTTGATGACCTGAAAAAGCGCCTGGGCAACATCGTAGTGGCTTACACGCGCGAGCAGAAGCCGATCTATGCGCGCGACCTGAATGCCCACGGCGCAATGACGGTGCTGCTGCGCGATGCGCTGGCGCCGAACCTGGTGCAGACGCTGGAGAACAACCCGGCGTTTATCCATGGCGGGCCGTTCGCGAACATCGCCCATGGCTGCAACTCGGTGATCGCGACCCAGACCGCGCTGAAGCTCACCGACTACGTCGTGACCGAGGCCGGTTTCGGCGCCGACCTGGGCGCGGAAAAGTTCATCGACATCAAATGCCGCAAGAGCGGTCTGCGTCCCTCCGCCGCGGTGATCGTCGCCACGGTGCGTGCGATAAAATACCACGGCGGCGCGGACCTGAAGACCATCACCCAGGAGAACCTCGCCGCGCTGGACAAGGGCCTGGTCAACCTGGAGCGTCACGTCGACAATGTGCAGCGGGTATACGGCATCCCCTGCGTGGTCTCGATCAACCACTTCACCAGCGACACCGCGGCCGAGGTGGATATGCTCAAGGCGCGCATGGCCAAGCTCGGGGTCAAAGTAGTGCTCGCCACCCATTGGGCGGACGGCGGCAAGGGCGCCACCGATCTGGCCAAGATGGTGGTCGAGATATGCGAAAAGAAATCCGCTCTCACGTTCGTGTACGAAGAGCAGGACAGCCTGTGGGACAAGGTCAACAAGATCGCGAAGAAGGTCTACCGCGCGAGCGAGGTCACGGCCGACGCCAAGGTGCGCAACCAGATCAGGAAACTGCAGGAGGACGGCTATGGCCATTACCCGGTGTGCGTGGCCAAGACGCAGTATTCGTTTTCCACCGACGCGCAGTTGCGCGGCGCACCCGAGAATCACGTGATCAATATCCGCGAAGTGCGCCTTGCCGCGGGCGCTGAGTTCGTGGTCATGGTCTGCGGCGACATCATGACCATGCCCGGCCTGCCCAAGGTGCCTTCGGCAAGCAAGATAGACTTGGTCGACGGCAAGGTGGTGGGGCTGTTCTGATACCGGGCGGCAAGCTGCGGGGGCGCCCGCTGCTTGCCGCTGCGCGCGCGGAGTAAAATGGAATCTCTCCCGAGGGGATAGAGTTTCCGCGTCATGGCGTTCTCGCTGCAGGCATTCTGGATCCCGCTGCTGCAAATCATCTGGATCAACATCGTGTTGTCGGGCGACAACGCGGTGGTGATCGCGCTGGCGGCGCGTTCGCTGGCGCCGCGGCAGCAGAGGCTGGCCGTGGTCTGGGGCAGCGGCGCGGCGGTGGCGATGCGCATCATTCTTACGCTGTTCGCGATGGCGTTGCTCGAATTGCCTTACGTGAAACTGATCGGCGCCGCACTGTTGCTGTGGATCGGTGTGCAGCTGCTGCTGCCGGATGAAGGCCGGGGGGAAATCGACGGCCATGAGAATCTTTGGGCGGCCGTAAAGACCATTCTTTTCGCCGACCTGGTGATGAGCGCGGACAATGTGATTGGGCTGGCCGCTGCTGCAGGCGACAACGCACTCTTGCTTGTTCTGGGACTGGCAATCAGCATTCCGTTGGTGATCTTCGGCAGCGCATTGCTGCTGAAAGTGATGGAGCGTTTTCCGGTTATCGTTGCCGCGGGTGGGGCACTGCTCGGTTTCGTTGCCGGCGGGATGGCGGTAGACGACCCGGCGCTCGGCGGCTGGATGCAGGCCAATTTCTACATGCTGGAAAACAAGCCGGTACTGGGCGGCTTTCATCTCGAGCTGATCGCGGGTTTGATCGGGGCGCTGCTGGTGGTGCTGGTCGGAAAGTGGCTTGCGCGCAGGAGCAGCGTGCCAAGCGAAGTCGACGAGGTACGACACGCCGGCAAGTAGCCGCCCCGGACGCGCGGGGCGACCGATAGGCTGCCGGTGGGGCGGCGTCGAATCCGATTGCCCGGCAAGGCCTGTGCCGCAAGTTTCAGTCGCGGCTTAGTTGCGCGGATTCTTGATCGTGGTCAATTGCAAGCAGGCTCGATTTGTGGATGATTTAAGGCGCGGTCGAATTTCAGGAAAGCCCTGGTTCATATAAGGGGCTAGCGTAAGGTACCAGCGACTGCTGTTACGCCGGGCGCGAGTCAACAACTATCAGAAGCGATGGGGATCGCGTGGTTCAGGCGACAGCCTAATCGTGTCAGCAACGGAGGAGATTCAATGAGCCCACCCAAACGATCGCATCTTGCGCGGACGCGGGACTACACGACTAGCGCTGTTGCGGTCTGAGTTCCCCGCACCACACCGTTCGGCCCTGGCCAAGCGGCGGATTACGGCGCGACGCAAAATTGCAAGCGCTGATGCCGATCGGCGTAGGTCATCACGGGGAAGATAAGATTTAATTTTTGGTCGTAACGCAACAAGGGTAAACCCTAATGTAACGAGGGTAAACCCTTATGAATACTAATTGACGCGACACCTTATAAGTAATTGTCAATAAGATGATTCCTGGGAATCTAAAGTTTGATGTGCGTATGTTCAAACGGCAGCTACGGAGCGAAGAAACCCTGCGGCACCAACGGCATATGCGCTAGGCGGCGATTTACGGCAGCGGCAGTAGAGTTATAATTTATTTTGATATTAAAAAAGGAGGCCAAAATATGTCCAGCGAATCGACCAGCACAACGTATCAGTCTGACAAGCAGATTCTCGGTTACAGCAGGTACGTCGTGCTCGCAGCCGCGTTTCTTGCTATGGCGATAATCAGTCCGTACGAGTACGCATGGAGCTCGATGTCGGGCCATATCGGGGGGATCTACCATTGGTCCCATATCCAGATCGGGTGGATGTTCACCCTGTTTGTTATCTTTGAATCGATCGGGACCCTGCCCGGCGGCATACTCCGGGACAAATTCGGACCGCGCTGGGTGACTGTAATCGGCGGACTCGTGGGCGGCTTCGGCATCTGGGCCACGTCCTGGGGACCGAATTACACCCTGGTGCTGGTGCTGTGGTGCATTGGAAGTTTCTTTGTGGGATTTGTCTACAACACTGCAGTGACGACAGCCAACAAGTGGTTTCCGGACAAACGCGGCCTGACTGCAGGCTTGATTGCCGGCGCGTTTTCATGGGGCTCTCTGCCGTTCATTTTTCCCATCAGGGCGATCCCGAAGACTGCTCCCGATAGCGTGTTTTTTCACGTCATCTATCTCATGGCGGCTATCATCGGCGGCGTCTCGATTGTTACAGCCCTGTTCATGAAGGATCCCCCGACAGGCTGGAAGCCCGCAGGCTGGGTGCCGCCCGCATCGACCAAGAGGGCGACCGAGCACCAGTACACGCTGGGAGAAGCGCTGCGTACCTGGCAAATGTGGCTGCTCGTCGTGTCCTTTATCCTGATCTCGAGCGCGGGACTCGCAGGCGTGAGCAAAATCGTG
>DATKUQ010000300.1:0-2240 GCA_035530495.1 Burkholderiales bacterium | reverse complement strand
GCTGTAGCCCTGCTTCAGATCGCGCACCTCGGCATCGAGCGCGTCATTGCGCTCGCGCATTTTAGCGTTCGCGTCCTTCTGCGCCGTGACCTGGCGATTGGTCGCCCACACATGCAGCCAGCCGCCCTTGCCCAGCCACAGCGGGTACTGGATCAGTACAATCAGCGTAGCAAGGACGATGGACAGTATGCGCATCAACGCAGTTGATAGAAAGCGTCCCTGCCAGGGTAGCCGACCGCGTCGCCGAGGTCTTCCTCGATGCGCAGCAGCTGATTGTATTTGGCGATGCGGTCCGAGCGGCTGAGCGACCCGGTCTTGATCTGCAATACATTGGTGCCCACCGCGATGTCGGCGATCGTGGTGTCCTCGGTTTCGCCGGAGCGGTGCGAAATCACCGCGGTGTAACCCGCGCGTTTCGCCATCTCTATCGCCGCGAACGTCTCGGTGAGCGTGCCGATCTGGTTGACCTTGATCAGGATGGAGTTGGCCACGCCCTCGGCAATGCCTTCGCGCAAGATGCTGGTGTTGGTCACGAAAATATCGTCGCCGACCAGCTGAATTTTCTTTCCCAGGCGCTCGGTGAGGATTTTCCAGCCGTCCCAGTCGTCCTCGGCCATGCCGTCCTCGATGCTGATGATGGGATATTTGTCCGCCAGGGTCGCGAGGTAGTCGGCGAACTGGCCCGAGGACAACTGCAGCTTCTCCGAATCGAGCAGGTAGCGCCCGTCCTTGTAGAACTCGGAACTGGCGCAATCCATGGCGAGCAGCACGTCCTGACCGGCCTGGTAACCGGCCTTGTCGATCGCCTCCATGCACAGCTGCAGCGCGGCCTCGTGGCTGGGCAGATTCGGCGCGAAACCGCCCTCGTCGCCTACCGTGGTGGGCATGCCACGCTTTTGCAATAGCGCTTTGAGCGCGTGGAACACCTCGGCGCCGCAGCGCAGGGCGTCGCGAAAGCTTTGCGCGCCGACGGGTACGATCATGAACTCCTGCATGTCCAGGCTGTTGTTCGCATGCGCGCCGCCGTTGATGATGTTCATCTGCGGCACTGGCATCTGCATGGCGCCGGCGCCGCCGAAGTAGCGGTACAGTGGCAGCCCGCACTCGTCGGCGGCAGCCTTGGCCACGGCCATGGATACGGCGAGCAGCGCATTGGCGCCCAGACGCGACTTGTTTTCTGTACCGTCCAGCTCGATCAAGGTCTTGTCGATGAAACTCTGCTCGTTCGCGTCCAGGCCCATGATGGCTTCGGAGATCTCGGTATTGACGTGCTCTACCGCGCGCAGCACGCCCTTGCCCTGATAGCGCAGCTTGTCGCCGTCGCGCAGTTCGTTGGCCTCGCGTGTTCCGGTCGAGGCGCCGGAAGGCACCGCGGCGCGGCCCATCACGCCGGACTCCAGCAGCACATCGGCTTCCACGGTGGGATTGCCGCGCGAATCCAGTATCTCCCTTGCTACCACGTCGACGATCGAGCTCATGTTCTTGTCCTTGTGCCAAATTCAGGCGTTAAATTTTACGCCGATACCCGCGGAGCCTGTCAAAGCGCCAGTTCCGCAAAGCCCTGCTTCTTGACCACCTCGTCCACCGCCTTGAGCGTTGCCAGCAGCTGCTTCATACGCGCCAGCGGCCAGGCGTTGGGGCCATCCGACAGCGCTTTGGCCGGATCGGGATGAGTCTCCATGAACAGTCCGGACACGCCGCTCGCCGCCGCCGCGCGCGCCAGCACCGGCACGAATTCGCGCTGCCCGCCACTCACCGTCCCCTGCCCTCCAGGCAGCTGCACCGAATGCGTGGCGTCGAATACGACCGGGCAGCCGGTGTCGCGCATGATCGCGAGCGAGCGCATGTCCGATACCAGGTTGTTGTAGCCGAAGCTCACGCCGCGCTCGCACACCAGGATATTGTCCTTGCCGCTGGCTTGCCGCGCCTTGGCAACGACGTTCTTCATGTCCGAGGGAGCCAGAAACTGGCCTTTCTTGATGTTGACCGGTCTGCCGGCGCTGGCCGCGGCATTGATGAAATCGGTCTGGCGGCAAAGGAAAGCGGGCGTCTGCAGCACATCCACCACCGCAGCGGCGGCTTCGATCTGGCCGATCTCATGCACATCGGTCAGCACCGGCACGCCGATTTGCTGTTTCACCTCGGCGAGGATCCTGAGACCGGCATCGGCTCCCGGACCGCGAAACGACTGGCCCGAGCTGCGATTGGCCTTGTCATAGGAGGATTTGTAGATGAAGGGT
>DATKUQ010000299.1:0-6069 GCA_035530495.1 Burkholderiales bacterium | reverse complement strand
TTCAGCCTGGTCATGTTCTTCATGGGCGGCTCAATGGCCATGGTCATTCGGGCCGAGCTGTTTCAGCCTGGCCTGCAGTTCGTCGACCCGCAATTCTTCAACAGCATGACGACAGTGCACGCGCTGCTCATGGTGTTCGGTGCCGTTATGCCCGCTTTCGTCGGTCTGGCGAACTGGTTGATCCCGCTGATGATAGGCGCGCCGGATATGGCGCTGCCACGCATGAACAACTGGAGCTTCTGGCTGCTGCCGGTGGCGGGGACCCTGCTGATCGCCTCGTTTTTCGCACCGGGCGGCGCCCCCGCGGCTGGTTGGACCATCTACGCGCCGCTGTCGATTCAGATGGGCCCGGGCATGGATCTCGGCATATTCGCCCTGCATATCATGGGCATCTCCAGCATCATGGGCTCGATCAACATCATCACCACCATCCTGAACATGCGCGCTCCGGGGATGACGCTGATGAAAATGCCGATGTTCGTGTGGACCTGGCTGATCACCGCCTACCTGCTGATCGCGGTAATGCCGGTGCTCGCTGGCGCCATCACCATGACGCTGACCGACCGCCATTTCGGCACTTCGTTCTTCAACGCGGCCGGCGGCGGTGACCCGGTGATGTTCCAGCACATTTTCTGGTTCTTCGGCCATCCCGAGGTCTACATCATGATCCTGCCGGCATTCGGCATCATCAGCCAGGTGATCCCCGCATTCTCGCGCAAGCCGCTGTTCGGCTACGCCTCGATGGTGTACGCCACCGCGTCGATCGCGATCCTGTCGTTCATCGTCTGGGCGCACCACATGTTCACCGTGGGGCTGCCGACCGCCGGCCTCCTGTTTTTCATGTACTCCACTATGCTGATCGCGGTGCCCACCGGGGTGAAGGTGTTCAACTGGCTCGCCACCATGTGGAGGGGCTCGATGACGTTCGAGACGCCGATGCTGTTCGCGGTCGGCTTCATTTTCGTGTTCACCATGGGCGGTTTCACGGGACTGATACTCGCGATCATGCCGGTGGACGTGCAGCTGCAGGATACTTACTACGTCGTGGCGCATTTCCATTATGTATTGGTGGGCGGCGCGCTGTTCGCGATTTTCTCCGGCGCTTATTTCTGGATGCCGAAGTGGACCGGTCGCATGTACAACGAAACCCTGGGCAAGTGGCACTTCTGGCTGTCGATCGTGTTTTTCAACATCGCTTTCTTCCCGATGCACTTTCTCGGTCTCGCCGGCATGCCCCGGCGCATCCCCGACTATGCCAGCCAGTTCACCAATTTCAACCAGATCGTCAGCGTGGGCGCGTTCGGCTTCGGCCTGACCCAGCTGCTGTTTCTGTACATCGTGTTGAGATGCAGCGTGTTCCGCAAGGGCGAGAAAGCGCCGGCGAGACCCTGGGAAGGCGCCGATTCCCTGGAGTGGACGCACCTGCCGAGCCCGGCGCCCTATCACAGCTTTCATGAGCAGCCGGAAGTGAAGTGATGCGCGGTGACAGCATGAGTGGCGGAGACCCGAAAAACACGAGAACTGCGCTGATCCTGACCGCGCTGGCGCTCGCGTTCTTCTTCGCGACCGTGCTCAAGTACTGGTTGGCGAAATGACCGCAGTCTCGGCCCCGGCACAAAAAGCAAGGGAGAGGCGGCCAGCGGTGGCGTCGGGCATGTCCGGTGACGGCGCAAAGCGCGCGATGGGCCGGGGGTGACGGTGGCGCAAGCCCAAAGAAAGGCGTCGCCGCTGCGGGTCGCGAAGGCGGTGTTCTGGTCCTTCTTCGGCATACGCAAGCGCCGCGATTACGAGACGGACAGTGTGGAGATAAAGCCGCATCAGGTGATCGTCGCCGGCCTGATCGGAGCAGCGGTTCTGGTGCTGAGTTTGATACTGCTGGTGTATTTTATCATCGGCAAGCTGACTTAAATCGAGGAGAACAACATGAGCGATCACGCTCAACATTATTTCGTACCGAAGCCATCCCATTGGATGATCGTCGGCTCGTTCGCGCTGTTCTTCATGGCGGGCGGCGCGGCGATGTGGTTCAACGGAACGGAGGTCGGTCGCTATGGCGTACTCGTCGGTTTCGCACTGCTCGTATACATGATGTTCCGCTGGTTCGGGGACGTGGTGCGCGAGTCCGAAAGCGGCAAATACGGAAAGTGGGAGGACGTCTCGTTCCGCTGGGGCATGAGCTGGTTCATTTTCTCGGAGGTGATGTTCTTTGCCGCGTTCTTCGGCGCGCTGTTCTATGTCCGCGTGATCTCGGTTCCGGACCTCGGCAGCCTGCTCAGCAGGGAAGTGCTGTGGCCGCATTTCAACGGCCAGTGGCCAACCGCGGGTCCCGGGATCAAGGACGCATTCACGCCGATGGCGGCCTGGGGCATTCCTGCGCTCAACACCCTGCTGCTGCTGAGTTCCGGCGTAACCATTACGATCGCCCACTACGGCATGATCGAGGGCAACCGCGCAAAGCTCAAGCTGTGGCTGTTCCTGACCATCGTTCTGGGCGTCACTTTCCTCGGCTTCCAGGCCTTCGAATATTCCCATGCGTATTCGGAATTTCACCTCAGCCTGAGCAGCGGGGTCTACGGCTCTACCTTTTTCATGCTAACGGGCTTTCACGGCTTCCACGTGACCGTGGGCGTGATCATGCTTACCACCATGCTGTTCCGCTCGTTCGCCGGTCATTTCAAACCGGAGCACCATTTCGCCTTCGAGGCCGTGGCCTGGTACTGGCACTTCGTCGACGTGGTGTGGCTGCTGCTGTTTATTTTCGTATACTGGATATAGCGCCAAGGAAGCGGCTGCGGGCGGTCATGGGCAACGGCGACGGCGGGGCGGCGATCGCAGCGGATTTTCGATGCGCCGCGAGCTGTGGGGCGCCTTTCCTGTGGCCTGAAGGGCTTCCCTAGCCGAGTTTTCCCGGGATCAGGCCAAAGTAGTAGCCCGCCATGAGCATCAGGAACAGGGCAAACGACAGGCCGACGCGCAGCGCCAGTGCTCTGACGGTGCGTTTCGAGTGACCGTGATCGGTTACCAGGAAAAACAGGGCCGAGCCCAGGCTGGCGAGAATCAGGACCACGAATATGATGACGATTATTTTCATTGCAGGCGGCGACGGAATTTGCTGAGTGTATCCCAGTCAAACAAGCCCTGCCAGAGAAAAGGCCATTCCGCTGATGCCAGAAAACCGGCGTTTTCGTCCTGCCTTCGTGCCGAGCATTGCGGCGCTGGCAGCGATCGCGCTCACCGTGTCGTTAGGCAACTGGCAGACGCGCCGCGCCGCGGAAAGGGAGGCGCTCGGTCGCAGGCTTGACGACGCCGCGCAGCAGACGGTGCGTACCCTGCCGCCGAACGCTGTCGACGTGCATGACTATGAATTCCGCCGCATCCGCGCGCGCGGCGAGTTTTCGGCCAGGCATACCATCCTGCTCGACAACAAGGTGCTGCAAGGCGTCCCCGGCTACCAGGTACTGACGCCCTTGAGGATAGCCGGTGGCGACAGGTATGTGCTGGTGAACCGGGGCTGGGTGTCCGCCGGAGCACGGCGCGATGTCCTGCCGCAGATCAAGACGCCCGCCGGGACCCAGACCGTGGAAGGCATCGGCGTCGTGCCCAGCAAGTACATCCTCGAGCTGGGCGCAAAAACCGAGGAAGGCATAGTGTGGGAGAACCTGGTGCTCGCGCGCTATGAAAAATGGTCCGGACTGAAGTTGCAGCCCATCGTGCTGCAGCAGACGAGCGAGGCCGCCGACGGGCTGGTGCGCAAATGGAGGCGCCCGGACACCGGCGCGGACCGGAACCGCGGCTACGCCCTCCAGTGGTATGCAATGGCAATCACAATTCTGATTATCTATGTCGCACTCAGCTTCAAACGAACTGCCTGACCCGCTTCCCGGGCGCCTCAAGATGCTGGCGATCGCGGCGCTGTGCCTCGCGCCCTTCATCGCCGCCCTGATCGCCTATTATTACTGGCACCCGCAGGGCCGCATGAATTACGGCGACCTCATTACGCCGCATACGCTCAGCGATCCGCCGCTGCGCCGGCTGGATCAGCGCCCGTTCAGATTGTCGTCGCTCAGGGGCAAGTGGGTGCTGCTGCAACTCGATGATGCGGCCTGCCCCGCGGAATGCCAGGCCAAGCTGTACGACATGCGCCAGGTGCGCCTCGCCCAGGGAAAAGAGATGGAGCGCGTCGAACGTGTCTGGCTGATTCTGGACGACGCGCCGCTGCAGACGCTGCTGATGCGCGAGTACGACGGCACGCATATGCTGCGTGCGGCCGGCAGTCCGATCGTCGCCGAGTTTCCGCCGGTGGGCGGGGCGCGCGATCACATTTACGTGATCGACCCGCATGGCAACCTGATGCTGCGCTTCCCCAAGAACCCCGATCCGAGCAGGATGTACAAGGATCTGAAGCTGTTGCTGCGCGCTTCGCGCATAGGCTAGGCGCGTGTACTCATCATGATAGACTTCCCCCTCATTTTCACTCGATAAGCCCATGGCCACGCAACTCATCTTGCACGACACCGCGCAGCGCATGCGCCAGTTCTACGCCCTGACCAAACCGCGCGTGACCATGCTCGCCGTATTCTGCGCGGTGATCGGCATGTTCCTTTCCACGCCGGGGATGGTGCCTTTGCGTGTGCTGTTCGCCGGCGCCGCCGGTATCGCCCTGCTCGCGGGCGCGGCTTTTGCCGTCAACTGCCTGATCGAACAGGAAATCGATGCGAAAATGGCACGTACCCGGTGGCGCCCCTTGCCGCGCGGGGAACTGACGTCGCTGCAGACCGTGGTGTTCGCCGGCGTCATAGGCGGCATCGGCATGTTTCTGCTCTACAGTTACGTCAACGCGCTCACCATGTGGCTCACCTTCGGCACTTTCGTCGGCTACGCGATCGTCTACACTATTCTGCTGAAGCCTGCGACGCCGCAAAACATCGTCATCGGCGGGCTGTCCGGGGCGATGCCCCCGCTGCTGGGCTGGACTGCGGTCACAGGGAACGTGGCGCCGGATGCGCTGTTGCTGGTGTTGATTATCTATGCCTGGACGCCGCCGCATTTCTGGGCGCTCGCGCTGTACCGCACCGAGGATTTCAACCGCGCCGGCCTGCCGATGCTGCCGGTCACGCACGGACAGGAATTCACGCGGCTGTATGTGCTGCTCTACACCCTGATTTTGATCGCGAGCACCCTGCTGCCGTTCGTCTACGGCATGAGCAGTTGGATCTATCTGGCCGCCGCGCTCGTCCTGGACGGCGTGTTCCTGTACTACGCGGTCAGAATTTACACCGCCTACAGCGACCGGCTGGCCCAGCAGATGTTCCGCTATTCCGTGATCTACCTGGCCGGCCTGTTCACCGCGCTGCTGTTGGACCACTATTTCTGAGCGTATGCGTCAGGCCCGCCGAGACGACCCCTGATTCAGGAGGAGCATGAACCCGCCTCCGCTCCTCTTGCCGTGAGCGCCGGTGTCCTGCGCCGCTTTTGCGTTCTGCTCTTGGGCTTGCTACTTGCCGGCTGCGGTTTGCCCAAGCCGGGGTTCAAGAGCAGCGACATCACGGGCAGCGACTGTTGCCGGCATTTCCGTCTGACCGACCAGAACGGCAAGACGCGCACGCTCGCGGATTTTCGCGGCAAGGCGGTGGTGATGTTCTTCGGCTACACCCAATGCCCCGACGTTTGTCCGACCACCATGGCGGACCTGAAGTCGGTGATGCAGCAACTCGGGGCGGACGCGCAGCGGGTGCAGGTCCTGTTCGTGACCCTCGATCCGGAGCGCGACACACGCGCGCTGCTGGCCCAATATGTCGCAGCGTTCGACCCGAGCTTCCTCGGCTTGTACGGCGACGCGGAGACTACCGCAAAGACCGCCAAGGAATTCCGCGTGTTTTACCAGAAGCAGCCGGGTCCCACGTCCGACTGCTACACGCTGGACCATACTGCCGGCAGTTATGTCTTCGATCCCCAGGGGCGGGTGCGGCTGTTCGTGCACTATGGCGACCCCGGCGCGAACCTGGTCGCCGATCTGCGCACCCTGCTCAGGCAGGGATGAGCGCGCCGGTGCCGGCTTAGGCCGTGGCG
>DATKUQ010000298.1:0-10534 GCA_035530495.1 Burkholderiales bacterium | reverse complement strand
CGTGCTGCGCGCCACCGAGTACGTGGTTCCGGCGATCGAGATCATCGATGCGCGGGTGCAGAATCCGCGCAAGATCTTCGACACCGTCTCCGACAACGGCGCCGCCGCGGGAATAGTCATGGGCGGGCGTCCGGTAGGGCCGATGGACGTCGATCTGCGTTGGGTCAGCGGGCTGTTGTCGCGCAATTCGGAAATCGAGGAAACCGGCGTGGCCGCGGGCGTGCTCGGCCATCCGGCGATGGGCATCGCCTGGCTCGCCAACAAGGTCGGCACTTTCGGTACCACGCTGGAGCCGGGGCACGTCGTACTCGCCGGTTCGTTCACGCGGCCGGTGTGGGCGGCGAAAGGCGATACCCTGCGCGCCGACTTCGGTACGCTGGGCTCGATCTCGGTCCAGTTCGTCTGAGGGCGTTCAGAACACGCCCGGAATGAAACGACGCACGCGCCGCGCATACTCGGCGTAGTCGGGGAAGCAGGCGCGCAGGAAACGCTCTTCCAGCAGCACTTTGCCCAGCAGCACCAGCGCAAGCGCGATCCAGCAGGCAAGCTTCCAGATATCGCGGTAGGCCACGACCTCTGCAGCAGCGAACAGCAGCACCGCGGAATACATGGGGTTGCGCATGTAGCGGTAGGGGCCGCCGGTCACCAGCCGACCGGAGGCTTTCGGTTCGGGGTGGATGTTGAAATTGCCCGGCCGGTTGTGGACGAGCGTCCACAGGCCGAGCGCTACCGAGCACGCCAGCAGCGCGAGCGCCGGCGGCGACCACAGCTGCGCAGTAAACGGCCAGATCAGCCAGACCAGCAGCGCGAACTGCGCCGTGACCAGCAGGCGTCCGGTCAGTGCGACTCGGGTCATCGCGGATTGCCTCGCATCGCTTGGGGTGAAGCACGTAGAATACTGGCTTCGCGGCCGGCAATCCAGGCTGCAGTCCCGCGCCGTCAATCGAAAGCAATCATGGCCCAATACGTCTACACCATGCGCCGGGTCGGCAGGGTCGTGCCGCCCAAGCGCTACATTCTCAAGAACATCTCGCTCAATTTTTTCGCCGGCGCCAAGATCGGCGTGCTCGGACTGAACGGCTCGGGCAAGACCACGCTGCTGCGCATCATGGCGGGCGAGGACAAGGACTACGACGGCGAGGTGGTCGCCAAACCCAATATGCGCATCGGCTACCTGCCGCAGGAGCCGCAGCTCGACCCGGACAAGAGCGTGCGCGAGGCGGTGGAGGAGGGCCTGGGCGAGGTGTTCGGCGCGAAGAAGCGCCTGGATGCCGTCTACGCCGCCTACGCCGAGCCCGACGCCGATTTCGACAAGCTTGCATCCGAGCAGGCGGAACTCGAAGCGGTGATTGCGGCTTCGGCAGGGGACAATGTCGAACATCAGCTCGAGATCGCCGCCGATGCGCTCCGCCTGCCGCCATGGGACGCGAAGATCGGCCCGCTCTCCGGCGGCGAGAAGCGGCGCGTGTCGCTGTGCCGGCTGTTGCTGTCCAAGCCCGACCTGCTGCTGCTGGACGAGCCCACCAACCACCTCGATGCCGAGAGCGTGGAATGGCTGGAGCAGTTTCTGCAGAAATTTCCCGGCACCGTGGTGGCGGTGACTCACGACCGCTACTTTCTCGACAACGCGGCGCAATGGATCCTCGAGCTCGACCGCGGCTACGGCATTCCCTGGGAGGGCAATTACAGTTCCTGGCTGGCGCAGAAAGAAGCGCGTCTCGCGCAGGAGGAATCGACCGAATCCGCGCGGCAGAAGACGATCAAGCGAGAACTGGAATGGGTGCGGCAGAACCCGAAGGCGCGCCAGGCGAAGAGCAAGGCGCGACTGGCGCGTTTCGACGAGCTCTCCTCCTACGATTACCAGAAGCGCAACGAGACGCAGGAAATTTTCATCCCCGTGGCCGATCGACTGGGCGACGCCGTGATCGAGTTCAAGAACGTGAGCAAGGCCTACGGCGAGCGCCTGCTGATCGACGAGCTTTCATTCCAGATACCGGCCGGCGCGATCGTCGGCATCATAGGCCCCAACGGCGCGGGCAAGTCCACGCTGTTTCGCATGATCGCGGGCAAGGAACAGCCCGGCAAGGGCGAAATCGCCATCGGCCCGACGGTGAAACTGGCCTATGTGGACCAGTCGCGCGACGCGCTGGAGGGCGACAAGACCGTATTCGAGTACGTCGCCGGCGGCGCCGACGTGCTCAACGTGGGCAAGTTCGAGATGCCTTCGCGCGCTTATCTCGGCCGCTTCAATTTCAAGGGCACCGACCAGGGAAAGAAGGTCGGCAAGCTCTCCGGCGGCGAGCGCGGGCGGCTGCATATGGCCAAGACGCTGATCGCCGGCGGCAACGTGCTGCTGCTCGACGAGCCGTCCAACGACCTCGACGTGGAGACACTGCGCGCGCTGGAGGATGCGCTGCTCGAATTCGCCGGCAGCGTGCTCGTCATCTCCCACGATCGCTGGTTCCTCGATCGCATCGCCACCCATATCCTCGCCTTCGAGGGTGACTCCAAGGTGAGCTTCTTCGATGGGAATTACCACGAATACGAAGCCGACAAGGTGAAACGCCTGGGCGAGGAAGCGGCGAAGCCGAAGCGCATACGCTACAAGCCGCTGAAGTAGGAGCGGCGCCCCCGCCGCGATCGGCCTTAGCCCGAAGTCCAATCGGCCCGAGGGCGTGCCTCCCACGAAGCACGACTCGGCCCACGAACCACGAACCACGAACCACGATTCTGCTTCAGTCCGGGGCCGCCGGGGCAAGCTCGATCGAAAACTCTATCCTCCCGGCGGGATTCTCGGAGAAGGGCCGCCCGAGAAGGATTGCGCCGGGACCGCGCAGCATCGTGCTCTCGCCTACGATGTGGACCGTGTCGCCGTCGCGGAATCGGACGTAAGTGCCTCTGGCACTGCGGTCCGAGATATAGAACCTGCCCAGCTGGTGCTGCACCATCGCGTGCCGATCCGAGGCGCAAGCGTCGAGTATCGCGATCGCACAGGATTCGTTGCGGCCGAGCGTGGCCGTCGGATTGCGCTCGTTGACCATGAATTGCTGATCGAAATGGCGCAGGACCAGTTGCGCCTCTTGACCCTCGGGTTTGCGATTCGCCGGGTTGCCGATGCGGGCGCTCTCGATGCCTTCCGCTATCCACCCGATCTGAAACAGATCGAGCGGCGCCTGTCTGCCCTTGATGCGGGCCTGCCGGATATGGCGCGCACGCTGTCGCAGCTCCGGCGGCAGGGCTTCGATGACAGCGGCGCTTGCGAGGATCTGCCGCGCGCGCGCCACTTGGGTAATGCGCGCGGCCACGTTGACGGCGTCTCCATGCACGTCGTTCGCCTCATGGATAACCTCGCCATAATTGAACCCGATGCGGACATATATCGGCGTTTCGCCGCCCGGCTTGCCGTTTTCCACCGCATCCTGCATGTCGCAGGCGGCGCGCAACGCGGCTTCCGCGTTCGGAAACGTGCACATGATTTCATCGCCTATGGTCTTGATCAGCGTGCCGCGATGCGCCTCCAGGCGGCTGCTCATCAGGGCAAGGCAGCGCACCACGATCTGGCGCGCCAGGCCGTTTCCCAGCGACTCGTACAACGTGGTGCTACCGCTGATATCGGCGAACAGAATTGCAAGTGTTTCGGTTTGCTCTGTCATGCTGCCTTATAGCGACAGTCCGTTATGTGGCGGCGGATTGGGCCGATGCCGCCGTATTTTCTTATAGTGCCAGCTGGCGCTCAAGGCGTTCCGACACGCTCGGTGCAGGGCTCGAATATACGAGAATTATCCGCATCAGTCCACGTCCGCGGGCGAAATTGTCCGCGGGCGAAACGAGGCAGGCCGCGGACGATTAGACTGCGTTCCGAATCGGACTGCGGCGCTACGCAGCAGCTGGCACATCGGCGGCGCGCGCCGATCGCGCTCGGCGGATCGCCCTGCAGCAGTCATCCGCGCCCGACAAAGGGCATTTTTGTCGCCATGATGGTCATGAACTGCACGTTCGCGTCTAGCGGCAGATTGGCCATGTAGAGCACGGCGCTGCCGACGTGAGCGACGTCCATGCGCGGTTCGACCGCGGTAGTGCCGTTCGCCTGCGCCACGCCGTTCTTCATGCGCTCGGTCATCTCGGTCGCGGCATTGCCGATGTCGATCTGGCCGCAGGCGATGTCGTATTTGCGGCAATCGAGAGAAATGCACTTGGTGAGGCCGGTGACCGCGTGCTTGGTCGCAGTATAAGGCGCCGAGTTGGGCCGCGGAGCATGGGCCGAAATCGATCCGTTGTTGATGATGCGCCCGCCGCGCGGGTCCTGGCTTTTCATGATCCGGATGGCTTCCTGCGAGCACAGGAACATGCCGCTGAGGTTGACGTCGACGACCGCCTGCCATTGCTCGTAGCTCAGGTCTTCCATCGGAATAGCCGGCGCGCCCATGCCTGCGTTGTTGAACAGCAGGTCGAGCCTGCGCCAGGTTTCGCGCACTTTCGCGAACAGAGCTTTCACGGATTCGGGCTTGCCGATGTCCGCCGGCAATACCAGCGTGTTCGCAGCCGCGGGGCCGGCGTCCTGCACCGTCTTGTCGAGCAGTTCCTTGCGCCGCCCGACCAGGCCGACGCGATACCCATCCTTTAGCAGCGCCAGCGCTGCGCTCTTGCCGATGCCGGTGCCGGCGCCGGTGACTATGGCTACTTTGCTTTGTGAACTCATGCTTGGATCTCCCGAGGCTCAGCTTCTATGGTTCGAACGTCTCTATATTAGCGCGGCAGCGGCGGGTGGCGCTCGCCGCGGATGTCGAAAGGCACGGGCGCAGCTCACGGCTTCAGCCCGAACAAGGCCTCAATCCTTGCCGCCTCTTCGGCCGAAAGATGCACGAAGCGGCAACCGGAGCTCTGCACCCGCCTTCCGTCGGCGAGGGTCACCAGCTGCGAATAGCGCACTTCCATGTCGACGATGATCGACTCCCCGCTGGGACTGTCGATGCGGCAGCCCCTGAGCAGCGTGCCCGGTTCCAGGTTGATCGCCGGATCGTACTGCAGGAAACCGATCCCGCCCCTGCTCACGTTGGCGATGGTTCCGTCGAAGGCCATCAGGCCCGCCTCGTCGGCGACGCAGCGCAGTTCGCACTGCGGCCGCGGCTCGACGCGTTCGCTTTCCCGCCGCCGGTGACCGGCGATGATCTCGGGAAAACGCAAACGTATGCCCGGGGCGCCTTCGCGCGCGCGAATGGCCCTGGGACCCGCCACGGCGAACTCGACGCGCCAGCCGCCGGGTTCGGCGTGGAAAGTCACACGCGGCCGCGCCAGCAATGCCCGGTTTGCCGCTTCGTCCGGGCTGAAATCGACGACGAGGTAGTCCCGTGCCGGATCGACGAAGCGCAGCCGCGAACGGAACAACAGTTCGCCGCCGCTCAGGTCGCAGACTATGGGCTCGCTTCGCGCTACCAGTGAGTTGAGCACCCGCGTGATTTCCTCCGGTGTGCGCAGCATCTGGCCCACGAGGGAAAAGCTTTGTTTCGGATCGGGGGGCGTCATGACGGCTTACAAATGGGTGCCGTTCGGCGCCCTCGTCGAGAGTATAAACGCAAGCACCGATCGGGCGGTAAAGCCGGCAAGGAAAATTCCCGTGACCGTGCAACAGTCTTTCCCGGTTACCAGGTTTTCGTTTTCGCGCCGGCAGGATTGCGCAGCGATCGAATCCAGGGGCGGTGGCAGGCCGGAGCGTCTCAAATGGGAACCAGGTGCACACCGGCCAGCAGCAGGCGCACCACCCCGCTTACCAGCAGCGCCACCCCCACCGACAGCGACACGGAAATGAGCGCCTCTCTGCGGCCTATGGTCTTGAGCATCACGGCGAAGGTGGAAACGCAGGGAACGTAGAAGGTCAGGAACAGCAGGAAGGTGGTGATCTGCACCCAGTCGAGGCGGGCGCCGACGTCGAAGGTTCCGAGCGCCTGATAGATCATCAGCAGCGACAGCTCCTTGCGCAGCACGCCGAACAGGATGGGCACGCCCAGCACCGCCGGCAGGCCCAGCCACCACGCGGTCACCGGCGTGAACAGGGTATTGATCGCGCTATCGGCACCGACGTGGTGCAGCAATGCGAGCACCACGCTGCCGCCGACCAGAAGCGGCGTGACGATGGTGAGTATGTCCCTGGTCCGTTCCCAGGTCTCGGACAACATGGAGCGCCAGTGCGGCAGCGCATAGGGCGGGATTTCCTGCACTTGCCCCGGGCCGAATTCGCGCCGGTTGCGCGCGAGCAGGCGCCCCATCAGCGCGACCACGACGATGGTGAGCGCGAATATGGCGAACACCCCGATGCCGCCCAGATACTTGCCGGCCAGGGCAAGGATGATGGCCGAGCGCGCCGAACAGGGAACGAAGGTGATCAGCACCGAAGCGATCACGCGTTCGCGGCCGCTGGCGACCTTCGCCGCGGCCGAAATCGCCGGGACGTTGCAGCCGAGACCGGTGAGGAAGGGTACGGCAACGCCGCCGTGCAGGCCGATCTTGTGAAAACCGCGGTCGACGACGAAGGCAATGCGCTGCATCACGCCGGCCTCTTCCAGCGCCACCAGCAGCAGCACCAGCGGCAGCATATAGGGCACGACGATGCCGACCAGTCCGGCGAGGCCGTCGGACACCGCGCGGCCGATGACGCCGGCGGTCGTGCTCGGTTGCCATTCGGCAAGCGCCGCGACCAGCCGCGCCGAGGTCATGGAATCGAGCCAGGCGCTGACTTCGAATACTATGAACAGCACGGTCGCAAACACCGCCAGGCTGCCGATCAGACCCCACTGCGGATGCAGGAACAGTTCGTCCAGCCAGTAGCGCCAGCCGCGGCCCTCGTGCGGCGCGCCCATGCGCGTGCTCGCCTCGAACAGGGTGGCTGCGCGGTGATGGCGGTCGGCGTGCATTTCCTCTTCCAACGGCCGCGGGAGTTTGGCGGCGGCTTCGCTGCGCAATCGCTGCAGTTGCGGCAGCAGCTGCGGGAAGTGCTGCGCCAGTTCGTCGTGGAAAAAAGGATCGCCCGCGGCGACCTGCATCAGCAGCAGCCGATGCGGCACGCGAAAGGCTGCGTGTATCTCCGGGCGGTTCAGCGCCTGGTTCAGCGGCTGTAGACTCTCGCAGATGTACTTGCTCGCCGGCTGCGGCAGCGGGCAGGCGGCGGCGCGCACCGTGGCCACCGCGGTGGCGAACAGGTCCGAGATGCCTTGCCCCATCAGCGCCACGGTGGGCACCACCGGCATGCCCAGCAGCTTGGAGAGGGCCTTGACGTTGATATGCAGGCCTTTGTCCCAGGCTTCGTCCATCATGTTCAGCGCAATGACCATGGGCCGGCCGAGCTGCGACAACTCCAGCGTCAGTTCCAGGTGGCTCTCGAGGCGAGTGGCATCGACCACCTGCACGATCAGATCGGGCGGCGCGAACGGCGCCGGCGGACCGCCGGGTTCGTGTACGGATATCGGCGGACGCTCGTCTCCCCAGAGGAGAAATTTCAATGCCGGCAGATCGTTATCATCCAGATGGTGCAGCGAGGCGATGCTCGGCAGTTCGATCACGCTCGCCTCATCCAGGCCGATCTGAACCGTACATTCCTCGTAGGCGCGTTCTGTGCCGGCCAGGCGGCCGGTGAGCGGCGCCGTGCTCGACACCGCGTTGAACAAAGTGCTCTTGCCCGCGTTCGGCATGCCGACCAGGGCGATGCGCAAGCGCCGCTCGCCGCGGAACAAGGGCAGGTGCAGCGGCACCGTCGTCCGGCTCATCGCCTGGTGCCTGTGCTTACCGCCTTGATCGGCCAGCCGATCCAGTCCGTTCTGCGCGCTCATTGGGCTGCCTGGTCGCTTTGTTCCGACCCGGTGACGACGATCGGCTCGCGTATCGAGGGCAGCGTGTGACGAAGCAGGCTTGGCATGCGGCTGAGCATAGCGGAAATTGGCCCCGGTCGGGCGCACCCGGCGAATCGTGCCGGTCTATGGCGGCGGAAGCGCGGCCTCCCAAAAGGGCAGAATATCGTGCCGCGCCGTCGCTCCGGCCGCGCGCAGGCGGGCGCGATGGTTTTGAACGCGGCGGCGGCGATGGACTTCTGCGCTCGGAGCCGGTAGACTGCCGGCCTTTTCGCCACCCCATGTCCATGGCTGCCGCAGTTGATCTCGCAACGTCCCAGACCGGCGCGCCCGATGCCGCGCACGCGCCGGCGGAGCGGATTGCGCGCGAGATAGCGCGCCGCCGGACCTTCGGCATTATCGCGCACCCCGATGCCGGGAAGACCACGCTGACCGAAAAGCTGTTGTTGTTCTCCGGCGCCATTCATCTCGCGGGTACGGTGAAGGCGCGCAAAAGCCGCCGCCACGCGACCTCGGACTGGATGGAGATCGAGAAGCAGCGCGGGATTTCGGTGGCGAGCTCGGTGATGCAGTTCGAGTACCGCGACTGCGTGGTCAACCTGCTCGATACCCCGGGCCACCAGGATTTTTCCGAGGACACCTACCGCGTGCTCACCGCCGTGGATTCCGCGCTGATGGTGATCGACGCGGCCAAGGGCGTGGAGGAGCAGACGATCAAGCTGCTCAATGTGTGCCGCATGCGCAGCACGCCCATACTCACGTTCATGAACAAGATGGACCGGGAAACCCGCGACCCCGTGGCATTGGTGGAAGAAGTGGAGGAAGTGCTCAAGATTCAGTGCGCCCCGGTAACCTGGCCCATCGGCATGGGCAAGTCCTTCCGCGGCGTGTACCACCTGCTGCGCGACGAAATCCTGCTGTTCACGGCGGGCGGGGACCGCGCCGACCAGGAGTTCGAGACCATCGCGGGCATCGACAACCCGCGCTTGGCCGAAATGTTCCCGCGCGAGATCGAGCAGCTCAAAAGCGAAGTCGCGCTGGTGCGCAGCGCGCTGCACCCGTTCGACGCGGCCGCCTTCCTCGAAGGCAGGCAGACGCCGGTGTTTTTCGGCTCGGCCGTCAACAACTTCGGCGTGCGCGAGATCCTGGGCGCACTGATCGACTGGGCGCCTGCACCGCGCGAGCGCAATGCGACGCTGCGCGTGGTTGCGCCGGGCGAGCCGCGCTTTTCCGGCTTCGTGTTCAAGATCCAGGCGAACATGGATCCGGCTCACCGCGACCGCATTGCCTTTTTGCGCGTGTGCTCCGGGCGCTTCGAGCGCGGCATGAAAATCAGGCACCTGCGGCTCGGACGCGAAATCAGGGTGAACAACGTGGTCACTTTCATGGCCTCGAACCGGGAGCAGGTGGAAGAGGCCTACGCCGGCGACATCATCGGCCTGCCCAACCACGGGCAGATGCAGATCGGCGACAGTTTCTCGGAGGGCGAAGCCCTGCAGTTCACCGGCATACCCTATTTCGCGCCGGACTTCTTCCGCTCGGTGCGCATCCGCAACCCGATCAAAGTGAAGCAGCTGTACAAGGGCCTGCAGCAGCTCGGCGAGGAGGGCGCGGTACAGGTGTACAAACCCGCGCTGGGCGGGGACCTGATCCTGGGCGCGGTGGGCGTGCTGCAGTTCGAGGTGGTCGCGAGCCGCCTGCAAAACGAATATGGCGTCGACGCAGTGTTCGAGGGCACTTCCGTCACCTGCGCGCGCTGGGTCACGGGCGAGGACAAGCGCATGCTGGCCGAATTCGAAAAGACACTGGCGCACAATGTCGCGCGCGATGCCGCCGGCAGCCTGACCTATCTCGCGCCCAACCGCGTCAATCTCCAGCTCACGCAGGAGCGCTGGCCCGAACTCAGCTTCCACGAGACGCGTGAGCACGCGGTGCAGCGCGACTGAGCATTCGTTGCTCGTTGTTCGTTTCACGCATCAACGAACCACGAACTACGAACCACGAACCACGATCAACGAATCACGATCAACGAATCACGAATTGAAAGCCCCGCCTGAGGCGGGGCTGGTGGCACCCATTTTGGAAGTGCCGGTGCCGTAGTTACGGCGCGCACGGGGTTGTACCCCGTTGATAGTTGGCGTTAAAAATCAATCTTCAGCCGATTTGCCTCCTTCAGTTGACGCAATTTATTTATAGACGCGGCTGCGGGCTAAGTCAAGGCAGGCCGCAATCCTAGTGGCGACCTGAGCGGCGCCCTGTACTTGCGTTTTCGGGTGCACGCTTGAAGCGCGCGCAGCGTCTGCGCCCGCGCGCGTTTGCCCTACAAACTGATCCGGGTGCCGAGCTCGATCACGCGATCGGGGGGCAGGCCGAAATACTCCGCGGTCGCCGGGCTGTTGCGCTGCATCCAGCGGAACAACTCGCGGCGCCAGGTGAACAGCCCGGGTTTGGCGGCGCGCGCGAGCGTAGCCTTGCCGAGGAAGAACGTAGTTTCCAGCGCTTCGAATTTGAGCCCGTGGCGCTCCAGCAGCTTCAGAGCCTTCGGCACGTCGGGCTGTTCCATGAATCCATAGCGCAGCGTCGCCTGGTAGACCTGGCCGCGCTCGATCACCTGCACCTCGGTGCGCTCGAGGTCGGCGATGCGCGGCACGTCCTCGTTGATGATGGTCAGGAATACGATGCGCTGGTGCAGGACC
>DATKUQ010000297.1:0-2286 GCA_035530495.1 Burkholderiales bacterium | reverse complement strand
ATGCCATGCCGCAGGAGACGCTGGAGCAGATCCGGCTGCTGTCCAACCTCGAGACCAGCCACTCGAAACTGCTGCAGATCGTGCTGTTCGGCCAGCCGGAACTCGACGCGCATCTCTCCATGCCGGACATGCGCCCGCTGAAAGAGCGCATCACCCACAGTTTCAGCCTCGAACCGCTGCTGCGAACCGACGTGGAAGCCTATCTCGACTTTCGCATGCGCGCCGCCGGTTACCGCGGGCCGAACGTGTTCAGCCCGCAGGCGGTGCGCCGCATCGTCAAGGCGTCCGAGGGCCTGACCCGGCGCGTCAACATCCTTGCCGACAAGTCCCTGCTCGCCGCCTTCGCCGACAACCAGCACGGCATCACCGCGCGTCACGTCGAGCGCGCCATCCGCGATTCCGAGTACCGCCAGCCCGGCGTGAGCAGAACCAAAATCGCTGTGGCGGCGGGCGGCGTGGCGGTGGGGCTGGCGCTCGGTCTGAGTCTGCACTACCTGCTCTCGGCGTCGGCACCTTCGCCGACGGCAGCGCACGCGGCCGGGATCGTCGCGCCGCCGCAACATCCGCCGGCCCGGCCGCCGATGGGCCAAGCGGCCACAATGAGCCCGGCGCCGTCACCGGCGGCACGGCCTGCGCCGGCCGCTCACGCGGCTGCGCCATTGATCGCAGCAGCCGCGCCGCCTCCCGCGGCAGAGGCGCCCCGGGAACAGGCCGCAGCGGCGGCGCCCAGGGAACAGGCCGCAGCGGCGGCCACAGGCGGCGCCACGCCGGGCCCGCAGGATAACGCGCCGCCGCCGCCCGAGGGAAAACTCACGCGGGCGCGCTTTGCCGCCACCCAGGAATGGCTGAAAAGCGCGCCTGGCGATCATTATTCGATTCAACTGTTCACGGCCGGCGCACGCGACCTGCATACCATAGAAGAAATGCTGGGACGCGCCACTGCGGCAAAACTCGATCTGTCGGACTTCTACGTCTATGGCGTCAAGATCGACGATCAGCAACACTATCGCCTCGCCTACGGGCTCTATCCTACTTTCGCCGCGGCCAATCAGGGCATCAAAAACCTGCCGCCGGCCTATACGCAGTTCAGCCCGTTTCTGCGCAGCGTGGCGCGCATGCGCAGCCAGAACCGGCAATAGGTTTTTCAGCGTCGCAAAAAGCGCATGCGGTGCCAAAAGCGTTTCAGCGACGGTGCGTAAGCATGTTGCGCAAATGCGGTTGTACTATATAATCCAAACGGGGAAATCATATACAGATCAATGGCGAGGGGCATGAATTTCAAAGTTGGACTGATGTTCGGATCGTGCCTGCTCATCGCCGGTTGCGGTCTGCAGCCGATGAAGCCGTCTCCCGGAGCCCATATCGAAGCCGCAGCGGCGCCGGTAGGGCAAATCCCCCAACCGGTGCGGATCACACCGATATTGCCCAAGCCCAAGCCCGCGACACGGCCCGAAACCTATAGCGTCGTGGTCAACAACGTCAACGCGCAGGAGCTGCTGTTCGCGCTGGCGCGCGATGCGAAGCTCAACGTCGACATTCATTCCGGCATCAAAGGCACCGTCACCCTCAATGCCATCAACCAGACGCTGCCGCAACTGCTCGACCGCATCTCCAAGCAGGTGGACATGCGCTACGAACTCGACGGCCCCAACCTCGCGGTGATGCCCGATACGCCCTATCTGCGCATTTACAAGATCGATTACCTCAACATGGATCGCGACACCACCAGCACGGTCGGCTCTTCAAGCCAGATTGCGACCCCGGGGGCGGCTGGAGGCGGCGGCGGCGGCAACCAGTCGACCAGCACGATTACCAGCAAGGCAAAAAACCATTTCTGGGAGACGCTGGTGAAGAACGTGCAGGACATACTGCACGAGACCGACAAAATTCTCCCCGCATCGGGGCAGGCCGCCGCGAAGGCCGCGGCGCCGGCAGCGCAAGGGGGGGCGGCGACGGCGGCTGGTGCCGCAGGCGCCGCGCCGGCGGAACCGGGGGCAATGTTCCGCGAGGCAGCCTCTGTAATCGCCAACCCCGAGTCCGGCGTGCTCGCCGTGCGCGCCACCTCCCGCCAGCATGCGAAGATTCAGGAATTCCTCGATCAGGTGCTGCACAACGCCAGACGCCAGGTGCTGATCGAGGCGACCATCGCCGAAGTGCAGTTGAACAACCAGTATCAGCAGGGCATAGACTGGTCTGCCGCGCGCAACGGCTCGACCGGATTCACTTTCAGTCAATCCGCCACCGGCATCACCACCGCGTCGCCGACCGGGAGCATATTCACCATCG
>DATKUQ010000296.1:0-10024 GCA_035530495.1 Burkholderiales bacterium | reverse complement strand
CGGCAGACGCTGGCAAGCCCTGCACAGGCTCGTCTATGCGGTGGCCGTGGTCGCGGTATTTCATTTTTGGTGGTTCAAGCATGCGAAAAACGATACGCAGGATCCGAAGCTGTACGCGCTGCTCTTAGCGGCGCTGCTCGGATATCGCGTGATCAAAGCCTGGCATGCCCGGCGCGGCAAGACCGTTCGCGCGAGGGCTTGAGCGAAGCAGTCCACACTGCATGGATCCGGCGCGACCCGACCCGAAGCCGAAGTAGTTCTAACCGACTTTGTCGTTTCAATTATTCAACGAAGCCAAGGCGTCGGTACCATTGAAAAGCGCGGCACGTCGGTCATAGCGCTCCTATTTGGGCGGTATGTACTTGACGATCTGTTGCTCGATCGCACCGAACAATGAATTGCCCTCGGCGTCGAGCATCTCGATGCGCACGCGGTCGCCGAACTTGAGAAACGGCGTCGTCGGTTCGCCGCCGGCGATCGCTTCGAGCGCGCGCTTTTCCGCGATGCAGGCCGTGCCGACGCTCTGATCCGCGTTCGACACCGTGCCCGAGCCGACGATGCTGCCGGCCGACAGCGGCCGGGTGCCGGCGGCATGCGCGATCAGCCGCGGGAAATCCACGCTCATGTCGACGCCGGCGTTGGGATGCCCCAGTTCATCGCCGTTGACCTGCACCAGCAGCGGCAGGCTCAGCTTGCTTCCATCCCAGGCGGAGCCGAGTTCGTCGGGCGTCAGTGCCAGCGGGGAAAAGGCCGAACTGGGCTTGCTCTGGAAGAATCCGAATCCCTTGGCCAATTCCGCCGGCGCCAGATTGCGCAGCGACAGATCGTTGACGAGCAGCAGCAGGCGGATGTGCTCGCCCGCGTCCTTTTTCGGGATGCCCATGGGCACGTCGCCGGTGATCACGGCGATCTCTGCTTCCAGGTCGAGGCCCCAGTCCTCGGATTCGAGCGGGATGTCGTCGCAGGGGCCGAGGAAGGCGTCCGATCCGCCCTGGTACATGAGCGGATCGCTGCGGAAGGACTTGGGCATGTCCGCGCCGCGCGCCTTGCGCAGGCGCTCGA
The DNA here is from genome assembly GCA_035530495.1 of Burkholderiales bacterium. Classification (GTDB taxonomy): domain Bacteria; phylum Pseudomonadota; class Gammaproteobacteria; order Burkholderiales; family SG8-39; genus 2-12-FULL-64-23. The sequence continues at coordinate 8,962 of DATKUQ010000296.1, read as the reverse complement.
CGTGGCTGATGTAGGCCGAGCCGTCGGCCCATTGGTAGGCGCGCGGCAGGGGCGATGCGCATTGCTTCGGATCGAATTCGAAGGCGCGGCCGCCGGGCGAGCGGTTGAGCGCGTCGTAGCGGTCGGTAAGCTGCGGCGAGGCGTAAGCCCAGTCGTCCAGTGCCGCCTGCAGCGTGGGGGCGATGTCGTCGGCCTTGATCGCGTGTTTCAGATCGCGCGACACCACGATCAGCGTGCCGTCGCGGGTTCCGTCTTTGAGGGTGGCGAGTTTCATGTCGTAGTCGATTAAATTTGCGCAGCTGCATTTTAACCGCTTGCGCCGGGCGACGGCTGATTAAGGATCGACCTTGATGCCGCGCCAGAACGCGACATGGCCGGCGATGTTCGCCGCCGCAGGCTTGGGCGCCGGGTAATACCAGGCGCTGTCCTTGTTGACTTCGCCGTTCACCACGACGTCGTAATAGCTGGCTTCGCCTTTCCAGTGGCAGCTTGTGTGGTGGTCGCTCGGCCGAAGATATTCCATGTTCAGCGACTCAGGCGGGAAGTAGATGTTTCCCTCCACGGTTTCGAAGCGCTCGGTCTGCGCGATCACAGTATTGTTCCATACGGCCTTGGGCATGAGAGTCTCCTTAGAACCCATTTTGAAATGAGGTGTCATTCCGAGGCCATCCCCCGAGGAGATCGCCTCCGGGGCGTCGGCCGAGGAATCTGCTTTTTGTCTGCTTTACAAGCAGATTCCTCGCTGCGCTCGGAATGACGCCGGTTGAAAAGTTCATTCTGAAATGCTTTCCTATAAATGATGGAAGGCGGCGCGCGTTCGACGTCCCGCGCCCTCAGCCGCGCCGCCAGGCGTGAAAGCGCGCCACCCACTCGAGCAGCCGCTGCGGCGCATGCGCTTTCTTCCACGCGCCTGCGGCATACTTGTTGGCTTCGGCCAGGGTCGGATAGATGTGTATGGTGCCGAGGATCTTGTTCAGGCCGATGCCGTGGCGCATCGCCAGCACATACTCGGCGATCAGGTCGCCGGCGTGCTCGCCGACGATGGTCACGCCGAGTATTTTGTCTTTTCCGGGCACGGTCAGCACCTTGACGAAGCCCTCGGCTTCTCCGTCGGCGATGGCGCGGTCCAGGTCGTCGATGCCGTAGCGCGTCACCTCGTAGGGGATGCCGCGCTGTTTCGCCTCGATTTCGTTCAGCCCCACGCGCGCCGCCTCGGGCTCGACGAAAGTGGCCCAGGGAATCACCGAATAGTCGGCGCGGAACTTCCTGAACGGATCGAATAGCGCATTGACGGCTGCGTACCAGGCCTGGTGCGCGGCGGTATGGGTGAACTGATACGGCCCGGCGACATCGCCGGCGGCGTAGATGTTGGGATATTTCGTCTGCAGAAATTCGTTGGTTTCGACGGTGCGGCCGGTGGCGATGCCCAGTTCCTCCAGGCCGTAGCCTTTCAGGTTGGCCACGCGGCCCACCGCAACCAGCAGGGCGTCGAAGGGGATGCGCACGTCCCGACCTTCATGTTCGGCGACGAGAATGTTCTCGCCGGACTCGATCAGGAATTGCTTTGCCTTGTGATCGACCAGCACGGCGATGCCCTCGTCGCGGAAGTGCCGCGTCACCAGCTCGGACACCTCGGGATCCTCGCGCATCAGGATGCGCGGCGCCATTTCGACCTGCGTCACCTCGGCGCCGAGCCGCGCGAAAGTCTGCGTGAGTTCGGAGCCGATCGGACCGCCGCCGAGCACCACCAGCCGCCGCGGCAGCTGGCGCAGATTCCATACCGTGTCGGAAGTGAGATAGCCGGTGTCCTCTATGCCCGGAATCGGCGGAACGAAGGGCCGCGCGCCGGCGGCGATGACCATGCTGCGCGTCGTCAGGCGCTGCGTGCTGCCGTCTTCACGCGTGATGTCCACTTCCCAGGGGGATGCGATCTTTGCCGTGCCGGCGATCACCTCGACGCCGAGTCCGGTGTAACGCTCGGCCGAGTCGTGCGGCTCCACCGCCTTGATCACGCGCTGCACCCGCTCCATGACATCGGCGAAGTCGAACTCGGCCCTCGCCTCGCGGATGCCGAATTCGCGCGAGCGGCGCATGTGCGACAGCAGCTTGGCCGACCGGATCAGGGCTTTCGAGGGCACGCAGCCGGTATTGAGGCAATCGCCGCCAAGCTGGTGTTTCTCCACCAGCGTGACTTTGGCCTTGACCGCGGCGGCGATATACGCGCTGACCAGGCCGGCCGACCCGGCGCCGATCACGACCAGGTTGCGTTCGAAGCGCGGCGGCCGCTTCCAGCCGGCATAGACTTTTTTCATGCGCAAGCGCTCCGTGATTTTTTTTGCGATCAGGGGAAAGATGCCCAGCAGGACGAAAGAGCCGATGAGCGCGGGCGAGAGGATGCCCGACAGCGAGGTGAATTTCCCGAGCTGGGTGCCTGCGTTCACATACACGATCGTGCCGAGCAGCATGCCGGCCTGGCTGACCCAGTAGAACGTGCGCGTGCGGATCGCGGTGAGTCCCATCAACAGGTTGATCAGGAAGAACGGAAACACCGGCACCAGGCGCAGCGTGAAAAGATAGAACCCGCCCTCGCGCGCTACGCCGGCATCGATGGTGCGCAGCCGCTCGCCGAAGCGCTGCTCGACCCAGTCGCGCAGCACGAAGCGCGACGCGAGAAACGCCAGCGTGGCGCCAATGGTGGAAGCGAAGGACACCAGGACCGTGCCCCAGAGCAAGCCGAAAATCGCGCCGCCGGCCAGCGTCATCACCGCGGCGCCGGGCAGAGAGAGCGCGGTGACCGCGACGTAGGCGACGAAGTAGGCCAGCGCCACCTTCGCCGGCTGCGTTGCGCGCCAGGTTTCGAGGGCCGCTTGCTGGCTCTTGAAATAATCGAGGCTCAGGTAGTGGCCCAGGCCGAAGCTGTAATACGCGACCGCGGCGGCCAGCAGCGCGGCGATCAGGACGAGGCGTCGGAGGGTCATGGGGATTCCAGGATGGCACACCGCTGTCGGGGATATCTGTATTGGTCGGCGGAATTGCCGGATTCCTTACGTCGCGGTCCGCCCGCGTTGCGGGAAGGTCCGGGCCCGAGGCCGCGAGCCGGCAGCCGCAGCGCAATCGCGGGCGCACGGGTTATGATCGAGCCCATGCGCAGAGTGTGTCGCAAAACGATGTCATGGACAATATAGCAGAGCCCCAGCCGCACGCCGGCTGGCCCGATTTTTCGCTCTACCGGCCGCACCCGCCGGCAGCCAGCCTGCGCGACGCGCTGGGCGAGGCGCAACAGCTGACCCGGGTTCTGACGCAGTCGTTCGGAAACGCGAGTCCCGCTGTTCCGCTGCTCCAGATCGTCAATCCGCCGCTGTGGGAACTCGGCCACATCGCCTGGTTCCAGGAGTTCTGGCTGCATCGCGGCGGCGATTTCGCTGCGCCCTCGATGCTGCCTCACGCCGACCGCTGGTACGACTCCGCACGGGTCGCGCACGATACGCGCTGGAAGCTGGATCTGCCGGACTGGCCGGCGACGCGGGCTTACTTCGAGGCGGTGTACGCACGCACGCTGTCGCTGCTCGAGCGCGATCCCCTGGGCGATGCGCGCGCGTATTTCGCGCAGCTCGCGCTGTTTCACCAGGACATGCACAACGAGGCGTTCTGCCACATGTGGCAGACGCTGGCTTACCCCATGCCGGTGGCCTGGGCGGAGCCGCCGGCGCCAGTCGACGGAGATATCGAAATTCCCGCGGGCGCGATCGCGCTCGGGGCAAGCCCCGGCTCGGGCTTCGTCTTCGACAACGAGAAATGGGCGCATGCAGTCGAGCTGCCGGCCTTCGCGATCGCGCGGCGCGCCGTGAGCAACGCCGAGTACCGCGCCTTCGTCGAAGACGGCGGCTACGCCCGGCGCGAGTTCTGGAGCGAAGCCGGCTGGGCCGCGCGCGAGCGCCTGGCGCTGGCGCAGCCGCGCTATTGGAGGCGCAATGCCGATGTCTGGACGCTGCGTCGCTTCGATCGCTGGCTGCCGCTGGCAGCGCAGGCGCCGGTGATGCACCTGAGTTGGCACGAAGCCGAGGCCTATTGCGCCTGGGCCGGCCGGCGGCTGCCGAGCGAGGCCGAGTGGGAATGTGCCGCCCGTTCCTGCGCCGATCGCTTCGAACACGGCCGGGTCTGGGAGTGGACCTCGAGCCGCTTCGGTCCCTATCCGGGATTTTCCGCCGATCCTTACAAGGAATACTCGGCGCCCTGGTTCGCCGAAGAACACCGCGTGCTGCGCGGCGGCAGCTTCGCCACGCCGCCGCGCCTGCTGCGCACGACCTGGCGCAATTTCTATGCGCCCGAGCGTGCCGATATGTTCTGCGGTTTTCGCACCTGCGCCGCCTGAAACGATGACGGACGGTCCGGCCAAGTCCATGTTCAGCCCAGTCGGCGTCGCTCTGGCCGCCGGGCTCGTGTTGCTGATAGTTGCCGGCCTCGCCGCCTGGTACCTGTGGCCGAGGGAGTTCAGCGTCGGTAGGGACTTCTCGATCGAGGGCACAGTAGCGCAGATACGCGCCTGGGGGCAGTGGGCCGCGCTGGGCTCGATAGTGCTCATGGTCGTGCACTCGTTTCTTCCGTTCCCCTCCGAAATCATCACCCTCGCCAACGGCATGGTGTTCGGACCGGTTTGGGGGAGCGCGATAAGCTGGGTCGGCGCGATGCTCGGGGCCTTAAGCACTTTCGGCCTGGTGCGCCTGCTGGGCCGTCCCTTTGTGTTTCGGATGTTGTCCGAATACCAATTGCGACGGCTGTCCGAGTGGTCCTCGGTGCAGGGCGGCGCCGCGCTATTGATCGGCCGGCTGATTCCGGTGATCGCCTTCAATCTGCTCAATTACGCCGCGGCTCTGACCGGCATTTCCTGGTGGACCTTCATCTGGGCCACCGGACTCGGCATACTTCCGCTTACCGTGTTGCTCAATGTTTTCGGCGCCAGCATACTGACGATGAAGGCGTGGAATTGGGTCTGGCTGCTGCTGGGCGCAATCCTTATCGTGGGGTGGCTGCTCGCAAAGCTGCGGGCGAGGCGCAAGCAGCGCTCGAACTAGTTCAATGGCACCTTGATTTCGAAGCGTGCATGGCGTGTGTTTGTGGGAGGCCCGCCCCCGGGCCGATCGGTGTCCGTTTGTGGCAGCTGTCGGGGCGGGGGCGACCCCTATCATTGGGGAACCCCCTTAGATCGATGCGCACCAAAGATGTCGCTTGCGTGTCATCGTACTAACCCAGTTTGAGCGCGATGGGTTCCAGCGCGTCGCCCTGCGCGAGCACGCGGCCGATGGCCGCCGCCTGCGCATAGCCCAGCGCGCGCAGCGCCTCGAGGCAGGCCTCGGCGCGTTCCTGCGGGATGCTGGCGAGCAGGCCGCCGGCGGTCTGCGGATCGAAGATCAGCGCATAGCGCGGATGACCCAGCGCTTCCTGCTGGTTGCGCAAGGCGCGGCGCAGCCGCACGTTGGCCGGCTGCAGCGAGCTCAGGATGCCCGCCGCGCTGGTCTCCTCGGCGCCCTCCAGTATGGGCAGCGCCGCGAGGTCCAGTTCCGCGTCCACGCCCGAGGGCTTGGTCATTTCCACCAGATGCCCGAGCAGGCCGAAGCCGGTCAGGTCGGTGCACGCGGTCGCGCCATGCTCGCGCAGGCATTGCGCGGCGAGGCGGTTCGACTGGCACATCGAGACCAAGGCCGCGTCGATCCAGCGGCCGCGCGCCGCGAGCAGCGCATGCGCCGCGAACAGCGTGCCGGTGCCGATGGGCTTGGTCAGGATCAGCACATCGCCCGGCCGCATGCCGCTCTTGCGCATGACCCCGGCCATGTCCTCCTCCACCAGGCCGTTGACGGCGAATCCCAGCGCCAGTTCTTTGCCCTCGCCGGTGTGGCCGCCGACCAGCGCGCAATTCGCGTCGTTGAGCACTTCGATCGCGCCGGACATCATCTGGAACAACAGGTCCTCCTGCTTCGCTTCCAGACCCGCGGGCACGGTGACGATCGCCGTGGCCGATTGCGCCTCGGCGCCCATCGCATAGATATCCCCCAATGCGTGATTGGCAGCGACTTTGCCAAAGATGTAGGGATCGTCGATGAAGGCGCGGAAGAAATCCACCGTATGCACCATCGCCTTGCCCGGCGGCACGCGCACCACCGCTGCGTCGTCGGGCGCGTGCAGGCCGATGAGCACGTCGTCGCGGGCAACCGGCTGCAGCGCGCCGAGCGCGCGCTCGAGTACTGTGGCGCCGACTTTCGCGCCGCAGCCGCCGCAGCGCATGGCTACTGCGGAGATGGCCTGCGCCGCCTCCTCCTGATCGAGCTTGATCGTTGACGGCGCGGCACCGGCGTGCGCTGCCTCCATCGCAGGAAACCGGTCGAACTTGCGCATGAAGCGGCGGTCGATCCAGTCCTTCCAGCGCCACACCCAGGCGCCCTGGAAGCCGAGCGCGCCGCGCGAGGCCACTGCGTATCGGTTGCCGGTGCTGATCAGCGCGAGCCATCTGCTTTGCGGGCGGTAGGGCCGGAGCGCTTTTCCTTCCACGATTCGGCGCAGGTTCGCAGCGAGCGGCACCCCCTGGCGCACGGCGAACACGCCCGCCTTTTCCAGCGGATAGTTGATCATGCTGGCGATGTCGCCTGCGGCAAACACCTTGGGGTCGGTCAGCGTCTGCAGCGTGTCGCCAACCTGAATGAAGCCGTCCGCGTCCAGCGCGAGGCCGGTGTCGCGCAGCCAGGGCGCGCCGCCGGCGCGCGTGACCCAGACGATTTCGTCGGCTTCCACGATTTCGCCTGCCGCGGTCCGCAAGCTGTCTGCCGACACCTGCACCACCTCGGCATTGCAATGCAGAACCACGCCGCGTTCGGCCAGCACCCGCTCGAACGCGCGCCGCACCGAATTATTGTGGGTCGGCAGAATTACCGGATCGCTGGTGAGCAAGTGGAAGCGAAGCTCGTCCGGATTGCGCCCCAATGCGCGCAGCTCATTGCGCAGGCGGTATTGCATGGCCAGCGTCAGCTCGACGCCGCCCGCGCCGCCGCCGACCACGGCGATGTGCGTTGCTCCCGTGTGATTGCGCACGCGCGCGAGCAGTAGCAGCCAGCGCGCGTTGAAGCCGTTGATCGGCTTGACCGGCACCGCGTGTTCGTCCGCGCCGGCCACATGGCTCATTTGCGGCGTCGAGCCGATGTTGATCGACAGATAGTCGTAGGGCAGCGGCGGGCGGTTGCGGCAGAGCACTTTGCCCGAGTCGCGGTCGAGGGCCAGCGCTTCATCGCGGAAAAAGCGCGCGCCGGCAAACCGCGCCAGCCGCGAGAGGTCGATGTGGACCTCGTCGTAGCTGTAGTGTCCCGCGATATAGCCCGGCAGCATGCCGGAGTAGGGCGTATGCGTGTCGCGGCAGATCACGGTGAGGCGCACGCCGGGCAGCGGATGCATGCCGAAGCGTTTGAGCACGACCACGTGGCTGTGGCCGCCGCCGACGAGCACGATGTCCCTCAGGACCGGTTGATCCGGCGATTGCATTGCGATGTCCCTGTCTGCGTCAGGCGCGGTTGGTCGAGGCGCGAGCTCGCCGAATGCGCAGCGGGCGGGCTCAGCTTCGGCTTTCTTCGAGCACGTCCCGGATTTTACGCGACGCGGGACGCAGAAGTCCGATCCGGCACGCAAAATCCCTGAGGTTCGACGCCCAAGGCCGCATTGAATTTGCTGGAGAGGTTCTGAAACGCTATCAGGCCGGTCAGCTCGACGATGGCGTCGTCATCGAAATGCTCGCGCAGGCGGCGGAAATGCGCGTCCGTGGGTTGCCGATCGGTATAGGTCACCGCCTCGGCGTAACTCAGGGCGGCCTTCTCGCGCTCCGAGTACAAGTCGCCGTCCTCGAAAGACGACAAAAGCAGGAGTTTCTCCGCGTCGATGCCGCGCTTCAGCGCCGTGCTGGAGTTGATGTCCACACAGAACGCGCACCAATTGATCTGGGAGACGCGCACGGTGACCAGCGTGCGCAGCGCAGGTTCCAGCGGCGACGAGCCGCGGTCGATGGCGCCGTACATCAGGGCCAGCGTGGCGAACAGCCTGGGCGAACGCCCCCATAAGCGGGCCGGCTCCAGCACCGCGCCGTAGCGGCGCTTCTGGTTCCAGAAAAACAGGCGCACGTACCAGGGAAAGCGGTGCTCCCTGGGTGTTTCCATCATGGGCATGTCGTCTTTACTCCGTTCTGCGGAACGGCGATTGCGCTTCGTTCCTTGGCTTAGCCTGCACAGCAGGATAACCGTTTGACAGCATTGCCGAGGGATCGTGCCGCGAGTTTCAATCCCTAGTACGATGACACGTTAGTTGCGAAACAAGCTGGTAAGCAAGCGTCATCTCTGGCGCGCATCGATCTAAGGGGGGCGCCAGAATGTAGGAGGGGCGCCCCCGCCCCGACCAGTGCCTCAGCTCGAAAAAAGTGGAGCGCGCCCGGCGCGGGCTTCCGGAGACTGCCTTCCTATTTGATCTCGGCCGAGCTAGCCTCTAGCAGGAAGTCTCTGCCGGCAACGTACGGTACACGTGTTGCAGCCGACGTTCATGAAGGAACACGCTATGGCGGTGGATCGGCCTGAACGGCCATTGAAGGTACGCGGCTCGGGCGGCAGTTCAACTATGCATTGCTGGCGCTCGGCGATTCCAGTCGAAAAATCGCGAACGAAGAATTCGAACGGCGGCATATCCCAGTGCGCTACTCACACTTTCGACCCTGAGCCGACGCCCCTCCCACGGCGAGGTACTGGGAGCACAGTGAGCCGGTGGGGGCGCGGTATTGAAGCGCGGCCCTCTCGTGCAATCCAGCCAGATGAATTTGGCAGCGTCTATTGCACCCTTACGCAACTTACGGGTTCAGCGCAACGCTTAGAAATCGATTTTCAATCGACACCGGAATGCTCGATGCTATGCACATAGCAATGCACCGGACAAGTGCATAGCT
>DATKUQ010000295.1:0-3110 GCA_035530495.1 Burkholderiales bacterium | reverse complement strand
CCGGATCTTCGCACAAGGGCAATCCGGGCGTGGCCGCACTTGCGGGAATTTCGAACACCGACGCATGCGCGACGTAGCGCGCGAACGCGAGCGCCTGCGCCGCGGAATCGAGCCCGACTTGCGCATAGCCCAAGGCGCGGCGCAGTTCCTGCAAGCACGCATCGCTGGTCGCGGCGCGCAGCGCTCCGCGCTCGATCGCGGTCACGATCGCTTGCACGCGCGCATCATGGAAAGCGACCCAGTCTAGTACGACATTGGTGTCCAGAACCAGCAGCGCGGCGGGGAGAGTCGGTTCAATCAAAATGGGCGCCATCCGGCGCCCGAATGGCACAGGTTGGCGCGCACATGATGCACCGATTCCCGGATGTATGCCTAGGGTCGGTGGACTCCGGGGTCTAAGCGCGCCGGCGCGCTAGCCTTGGCGACCAGCGCCGGAAACGCGTCGGGTGCTGCCGACGCCGCCCCGAGGGCGCCGATATCGCCGGAAAGTTCACCGCCTTCCTCGATCGACAGCTTGCCGTAGCGGATCTTGCCTGAAACATGCCCGGTGGCACGGATCACGAGTTGCTTGCGCACGGTCAGCTCGCCGTCGAAGCGCCCGCGGATTTCGGCCGTGTCCACACCGGCCTTGCCGACGAAGGCGCCGATCTCGGCGATCTGCAGTACGCGGCTTTCCATTGCCGCCTCGACACGCCCCTCCACCACCAGCGTATTGCAATCGGTGATCTCGGCACCCTTGAGCTTGATGTCCGGTCCGACGATGAGCTTGCTCACGGACTCCTCCGCTTTGTTCGCCGGCGGCGCCTGGGTCGCTGCATCGGCTCGAGGCGGGTCCGCCTTCGGCAATGCGGGCTTCGGCGTTCCTGTGCCCGCTGGCGCAGGCGTTAGCGCCTCCTGCATGCGCCCATACGGACTCTGTGGCTGCGCGGGTGCAGCGCGCGTGGAATCTTTTTTGCGAAAGCTATCGAGCATGGTCGTTTCCTCCCGGTTGAGAAATTGCGTGCAAATGTGGCCGCGCGGCCTTGTTAATCGAGCCGATGCAGACTATGCATGGTCAGCAAGGTGCGTGCCAGAGACCGCTTTTCAATCGAATCAAGCTGTTGCGGCCAAGATGCTATGCGGTGCCGTCGTGCAGAAACGACAGCCATATACGTTTTCACTTCAACCGTATGAATAGGCTTTGAATTGAATGTCGCCGCATAACGACAAGCGCAGGCGAATGGGCGGCCGCGCTCGCCGGCAGTGCGCGGGCCCGGACGAGGTATCATTGTGGCAAGGCAAATACAGGAGCGTAGCGACATGTTTCCATTCATCGACGTTTCCGGTTCCGCGCGCGAGCGCGGGCAACAGCACGGCCTGAACGCGAAGGCGCGCGTCGCGCGCTCGATCGCGACCTACGCGCGCCTGTTCGCCTACTGCGGCATAAGCTGGCAAGACGCGCAGCGCCTCGGCGCCGGCTATCGCGATCTGATCGGTGATCTGGATCCGGCGCTGCTGGCCGAGATCGAGGGCATCGCCGTGGGTGCGGGACGGCATGTCGACGAAATCCTCGCGCTCAATGCGCGCACCGAAATCCTGCCGCCGAGCTATCCGGGCGAGCCGCATCCCGATCGATTTGGCATTGCCGCCGCCAACGCAGCCAAAGGCATACCCGACTGGGGAGAATGCACCGCCGTCGCGATCAAGCCGGCCCGGAGCGCGACCGAAACAACGCTGTTGGCGCAGAACTGGGACTGGCTGGGCGCGCAGCGCGCAGCCCTCGTGCTGCTGCGCGTGCGCGACGCGGACGGCGCGTCCTGCCTCACGCTGACCGAGGCAGGCATGCTCGCCAAGATCGGCCTCAACAGCCGCGGCTTCGGCGTCTGCCTCAACATCCTGCGTTCGACCGACGATGGCGCGCGTCCCGGCGTGCCGGTGCACGTGCTGCTGCGCGCGCTGCTGAAGCGCGACAGCGTGGCCGACGCGGTGGCGTACGCATCCAAGCTGAGCTTCGGCGCCTCGTCCAACGTGCTCTGCGCCGACGCGGCGGGCGACACCGCGGCTCTGGAGTTCTCGCCGCGCGGCCTGGAAGTGGTGCGCGGCGCGGACGCGGCGCTGTGCCACACCAATCATTTTCTCGCGCCGGCCGCGGTGCCGCACCAGGCCTCGCTCGCATCCAGTCTGTCGACCCTGCCGCGCCTGGCGCGCATCACCGCGCTCACCGGCGCGCACCAGGGCAAGTTCTCGCCCGCCGACCTGCAGCGCATGCTGCGCGACGAATCCGACGGCTACCTTTCGATCTGCCGCAGCCCGGACCCGTCGCTCGCGCCCGAAGCCTGCATCGAAACCGTGGCCTCAGTGGTGATGGACCTGGGCGGGCGCGTGATGCACGTCGCGCCGGATGTGCCCTCGCGCGCCGATTACCTGCCGGTGGCGCTGGGCGAGGCGGTGCCGGTTTAGGGTCTGTAACAAAACGAGGGGATACCTCCCCTCGTGCTCCCCTAAGCTAGCCGATAACGAAACAACTTTTGTTACCGGTTCTCAGAACTCCACCCGCCTAAACCGGCGAGAGGATGTGGATCAGGCGGCTCGCAATCATGTCCTTGGTCTTCGCCGCATAAGCCGCCATGTGCGGCGCGGCCGCGTGCGCTTGCAACGCGTCCATGCTCGCCCATTTCTCCAGCACCAGAAAGGTATCCGGCCCGTACTTCGTCTGAAACTTGGGACCGTCCTCGAAATCGACGGCGGCGCCGTACTCGATGCAGCCCTGTTCGGCCTTGACCGTAGGGACATTGGCATGGAAAGCCTGCAAAATGGAACCCCGCATGCCGGGCTTGGCGGTGATCACGGCGACGATGTGGATCATGGTTTCGGACTCCTGGTGTGAATTCTCTGGTGGACGGCGATGCATTGTAACCAAAGCGCCGCCGCCTCCCCCGATCACCCGGCTAATCCGGATGCTTCAACGTGAACACCTCCGCGGAAGGAATGCGCGGGATCACGATCTTGAGAAAATGCGTGGCGTTGCGCTGCAGCCAGCGATCCGTCTGCTCCTCCGAGTGCACGACGAACTCGCCCTTTCCGCCGAAGGCATCGGCGAAGTATTTCACCTTGTCCCCGGGCGCGGTCGC
>DATKUQ010000294.1:0-3278 GCA_035530495.1 Burkholderiales bacterium | reverse complement strand
CGACCGACATCAAGATTTCCGACTTCGGCTCCGCGCTGATCACCTCCAGCATGGCGACGCAGGTGAGCGGCATCGGCTCGCCCGCCTACATGTCTCCGCAGCAGATCAAGGAGCATCCGCTCACGCTGCAGACCGATATCTATTCGCTTGGCGTGGTGATCTACCAACTGTTGACGGGGCAGTTGCCGTTCCAGGCGAGCAACAACCTCAGCATGATGTACCAGATCACCAATGTCGAGCCGCAGCCGCCGGCCAGCCTGCGCCCTGAAATTCCGGCCGCGGTGGACCGGATCGTGCGCAAGGCGATGCAAAAGGAACTGGAGCAGCGCTACCAGGATTGGGATGAATTCTCCAATGACCTCGCGGCGGTGATCAGCACCGAGCAGGCGGCGCAACAGAGGGAGGCGTTTGCCGACAGCGAGAAATTCAACATTTTGCGCAACATGGCCTTCTTCGACGGTTTCGGCGATGCCGAGTTGTGGGAGGTGATGCGCATCAGCAGCTGGGAATACTGCAGGCCGGGCAAGGCGCTGATGTTCGATGGGCAGCCGGGCGATTTCTTCTGCCTGCTCGCATCCGGTGAAGTCAAGGTGATCAAGCAGCACAAGCTGCTCAACATTCTCAACGCGGGCGAATGTTTCGGCGAGATGGCCTACACTTCCAGGGAGACCGGCAGCATGCGCACCGCCGACGTCGTCGCCCTGTCCGAGTCGCGCGTGATCACCATACGCAACGAAGACCTCGATCGAGCCTCCGACATTTGCCGCCACAAATTCGACCGCGCCTTCCTGGCGGTCCTGGTCCACCGCCTCTCCCTGTCCAACACGCGGCTCATCGGAATCTGAGAGCGCCTAAGAAAATCGCCCTCTGGCGCCTGATTTAGGGGAGCACGAGGGGATATATCCCCTCGTTTTGTTAGACATGCTGAGCGGGCCCCGGAGCCGGCTTCGCTGCGCCTGCCTCAGGCGGCGCGCCTCTGCCGCACCGCAGCCGCCAGGCGCTCGAGCACGGCCGTGGTCTCGTCCCAGCCGATGCATGCGTCGGTGACGCTCTGACCGTAGCGCAGATTGTCGCGGCCGCCGGTGATCGCCTGACTCCCCTCGACCAGATGGCTTTCCAGCATGACGCCGCAGATTGCGCGCGAGCCGCCCGCAATCTGCGCCGCCAGGCAGGCCGCCACTTCGGGCTGTTTGCGATAGTCCTTGCCGCTGTTGCCGTGGCTGCAGTCGACGATCATGCGCGGCGGCAGGCCGGCCCGCGCCAGGGTGTCGGCCGCGGCGCGCACGCCGGCTGCATCGTAGTTGGGTCCCTGCGCACCGCCGCGCAAAATCAGATGCCCGTGGGGATTACCGGTACTTGTTACGATCATCGCCCTGCCGTCCGTTGAGATCGATGGAAACGTGTGCGGCTGGGCGGCGACAAGCATGGCGTCGACGGCGGTCTGCACGCTGCCGTCGGTGGCATTCTTGAAGCCCACCGGCGCCGACAGCGCCGATGCCATCTGCCGGTGCAGCGGGCTTTCCACCGTGCGCGCACCGATCGCGCCCCAGCTGAGCAGCTCGGCGTAGTACTGCGGCGTCACCAGGTCCAGGATTTCGGACGCCGCCGCGACGCCCAGGCGCGCGCACTCGAGCAGAATGCGCCGCGCGCGGCGCAGGCCCTCGCCGATGTTCCCCCGGCCGTCGAGGTCCGGATCGTAGATCAGGCCCTTCCATCCCATGCGCGTCCTGGGCTTCTCGAAATAGACGCGCATGACCAGGTAAAGCGCGTCGGCCACGCCAAGCGAGAAATCGCGCAAGCGCCGGGCATATTCGATTGCGGACTCGGGCTCGTGGATCGAGCAGGGGCCGACAATCACGAGCAAGCGCTCGTCATCGCCGCGCACAATGGCCTGCACCGCGGCGCGCGCGCCGGCGATATGCGCGGCCTCGGCCTCGCCTACGGGCAGATCGAGCTGCAGTTCGCTCGGTGCGGGCAGCAAATCTTCGCGCGCGATGTGGAGGTCGGAGATTCTCGTGGGCATGGTTTCGCTGCGCTACTGGATCTGGCGCTGCCGGTGAATGCCGCGGTCGCCGACGCCGGCCAAACGCCCGCAGGCCGCGATCCTGATTCGCTCGACCGGATCGACCTGATCATTTTCGGTAAGCGTTGCGACAGGCATGAACGACTGCGGAAGTCAGATATTGGAGGGTGCGTAGCATACCGCTTACCAGGCAAGCTATCCACCACAAATCCGACGCCACGCACCCGATGCCGAGCGAAAATGTCGGCGCGCGACGCAAGAAACCTCATTGCGAAGGAGCCAAGGTTTGCGCTACATCAGAACAGCAGCCCCCCTTCCAAGCTAGAGTTTCGGGATCGTCTTGCCGTCCGTGAAGGAGGAACCCATGGCAAACCGCACACAGCAGCAAGCTGCCGCCATCTCGATTCGTCGTACCAGAGCGGAGGACATGGAATCGGTGGTCGCACTGGACGCGATGATCGCTGGTCGCCCGCGGCAGTCCTATTTCCAGCGTCGTCTCAAAGCGGCCCTCGATCAGACCGAGCAGCATGTTCAGTATTCGGCGGAGCAGGACGGCAGGCTCGTCGGCTTCATCAAGGCGAGGAAACTGCTGGGCGAGTTCGGACGGGCGGAGCCGGCATTGCGGCTGGAGGCGATGTCCGTGGCGCCGGGCGAGCAGGGCCAGGGCATCGGTTCAGCACTGCTGGCCCGGCTCGACAGCGAGGCGAAACGCATGGGCGTAACGGCAATCCGGACGACCGCATCCTGGCGCGCCCACGCGATCATGCAGTTCTTCGATTACGCGGGCTTTGAGTTCTCGAAGAACCTGGTTCTCGACTGTCCGCTTCAGCGAGGCCAGCTCGCGGCGCATGAGGGCGACAAGGTTCTGGCTCCCGCGCACCTCACCGGCTTTTCGGTAAATGAAGTCGACTACAGCGCCGCCGCAGCGAACGACTTCGAGGCGCTCAGGCACGACAAGTTCGAAGTGCGCACGCTCAAGGCCGACGACCTCGACGATATCATTCGCATCGATCAGCGGGTCAGCGGCCGCAGGCGCGAGGCCTACATGCGCGAGCTGCTTGAAGAGGCGATGAACGATTCTGCGGTGCGCGTATCGCTGGTGGCGTGCGTGGACGGCATGAGCGCAGGCTTCGTCGCGGCGCGCGCCGATTTCGGCGATTACGGCCGCGCGGAGCCGGTGGCGGTGCTGGATACGATCGGGGTGGACCCGGATTACGCCCATCGCGGTGTGGGCCATGCGCTCTTGTCGCAGCTT
>DATKUQ010000293.1:0-8895 GCA_035530495.1 Burkholderiales bacterium | reverse complement strand
GGTCGCAGGCGGCAATGGCCAGAGCCCCCAGCAGCGGAACCATGAGCGCGGCGAGCAGCAGCGATTCCGGACTCACCGTACGAGTCCCAGCAGCACTTGCGCCGCGCGGTGCGCGCCGTCCACGGTATATCCCGTGTCCAGTCCGAAATAGATGCAGCCCGCGACCATGATCCAGGCCGGAACCAGCATGGATGTCGGCGCTTCACCGAGCGCTGCAGTGCCCGGCTCCGGCGCCCGGAAATAAGCCATCTCGACGAAGCGCCAGACGTAGACCAAGGCGATGAGCGAACTCGCCACGATCAATGCAGCCAGCCACCAGTAGCCGTGCTCTATAGCGCCCAGCACGAGATACCACTTGCTGATGAAGCCCGCGGTGCCCGGAATGCCGATCAGACTCATGCCGCCGAGCACGATTCCGAACGAAGTCAGCGGCATGGTCTTGCCCAGCCCGGCGACCCGCTCCAGGCTCGTTGAGCCCAGCCGCAGCGAAACGCCTCCGAGCAGCATGAAAATCGCTCCCTTGGTGATCCCGTGATTGAACAGGTGCACCACAGCGCCGGTCAATCCCGCTTCGTTGGCGAGACCCGCACCGAGCGTGATATACCCGATCTGGGCCACGCTCGAATAGGCGAACATGCGCTTGAGGTCGCGCTGGAACACCGCCACCAACGATGCGCTCACCACCGCCAGCACCGACAGCGCGATCAGGATTTGCGCCATAGGCAGGCGCCCGAACACCAGCGGCATGCCGAACACCAGGAAATAGAAGCGCAGCAGCACGTACACCGATACCTTGGTCGCGCTCGCGGCAATGAACGAGCTGATCGCCGACGGCGCGTATGCGTAGGCATTCGGCAGCCAGAAGTGCAGCGGAAACAAGGCGATCTTCAAACCCAGCCCGACGGTGATGAACGCGAGCGCGGCCAGTATCGGACGCATTTCGTGGACCTCGTGCAGCCGCAGCGCGAGGTCGGCGAGGTTGAGCGTGCCGGTCATGAGATACAACATTCCGACACCGATGATGTAGAAGGTGGCACCGATGGTGCCGAGCACCAGGTACTGGTAGGCCGCCAGCAGCGCCCGGCGGTTGCGCCCGAGCGCGACCAGCACGTAGGTCGACAAGGACGAAATCTCGAGGAACACGAACAGGTTGAATGCGTCGCCGGTGATGGTGATGCCGAGCAGACCCGCCAGGCAAAGCGAAAACATGGTGAAGAACAGATAGTGCTGATCGCGCGGCAGCTCGGCGGCGACGCTGGCGCGCGCGTACGGCGCCACGACGGACGCAACGAAGGTGATCAGCACGAGCACGAAGGAATTGAGCGCGTCGACCCGGTATTCGATGCCCCAGGGCGGCGGCCAGCTGCCCATCGCATATGAGATCGGCCCGGCTTCGCGCACCTTGAATGCCAGCGCCAGGGCGATCGCGAACGCGGTCCAGCTCACGAGCGTAGCGAGCAGCCAGGCGAAGGATCCGCGCCGCAGCAGCACCATCAGCGGCGCGGCCAACAGCGGCACCACCACCTGCAGCGCGGGAAGATTTTCTGCGATCACCGGTCCTCTTCCCCGGCTCGGTCCTTTTCGAGGATTTCGTCCTCCTCGATGCTGTCGTAGGCTTCGCGTATGCGCACCACGATAGCGAGTCCCAGTGCGAGCGTCGCCACGCCGACGACGATCGCGGTCAGGATCAGCACATGCGGCAGAGGGTTGGAATAGGTGCTGAAGGAAGCGTCCAGGATAGGCGCGGTGCCGCCGATCAGCTTGCCGGGCGCGATATAGAGCAGATACACCGAGGTCTGGAAAATCCCCAGGCCGATCAGTTTCTTCACCAGGTTGCCGCGCGCGATCACGATGTACAGCCCCGCGACCATGAGGAAGATCGTCACCCAGTAGCTGTAATGTCCGGCCAGGCTCATTGGTCTGCCTCGTCCTTATCGCGCTGCCGGCCGGCGAACATGTAGAAGATCTTCAGCATCACGCCGGAAACAGTGATGGCGACGCCCACCTCGACCCAAAAGATGCCGCGCTCCTGGCCGTGCACGGTATTGTGCGCAAGCACGAAGTAATCGAGATAGTGCCCCCCCAGCAGCATGCCGACCACGCCGACCCCGCCGTAGATCAGCACACCGGCGGCGAGCATGGTCTCGATGATCCAGTCGGGCGCGAACCTGCGCGCAGCGGGCAGCCCGAAGATGATCGCGTAGAAGATTATCGCTGCGGCCGTGATCACGCCGGCCTGGAACCCGCCGCCCGGGCCGAAATCGCCATGAAACTGGACGTAGAGCGCGAACAGCAGCACGAACGGGATCAGCAGCTTGCCGAGGACCCGCAGCACCAAATCGCGCGTCATCCTTTCTTCTCTCCACGCCGGCGGCGGCGCAGCAATGCAATGACGCCGACGCCGGCGGTGAACACCACGGTGGTCTCGCCCAGGGTGTCGTAGCCGCGATAGCTCGCCAGCACCGAGGTGACGACGTTCGGGACGCCGGTTTCGCGCAGCGAGTCGTGCAGGTAGCGCGGCACGACATGGGTCTGAATGGCCGCCTGCGGATCCGAAAATGCCGGCAGGCCGAACGTGCCGTAGACCAGCGCCGCGCCGATGACGACGGCCACAAGCAGCGGAAGCAGCGGACGATGCAGCGGCTTGACCTCGTCGCTGCGCGTCAGGTAGAGCGCGCCCAGCAGCAGCACGGTGGACATGCCGGCGCCGACCGACGCCTCGGTCATCGCCACGTCCACTGCGTCCAGGGCTACCAGGGCCGTGGCCATGAGAAAACTGTAGATGGCACCGAACACCACTACCGCAAACAGATTGCGTTGCACCACGATGGCGACGGTGAGCAGCGCCATCATGGTGAGCAGCGTCATGACGATCAGCGTTTCGATTTATCCTCTCCCGGCGCAAGCAGCGGCGCGAGCCCGCGCGCGAGCGCCGCCTTGACCAGCGCATGCGTTGCCGTAGGGCTGGTGAACAACAGGAGCAGCCCGATCATGAGCAGCTTTACTGCGATCAGGCTGAAGCCTGCCTGCAGGATCATGCCGAGCAGCATCAGTCCCGCACCCGCCGTATCGACAATGCCCGCCGCATGCACGCGCGTGTAAAAGTCCGGCATGCGCACCAGGCCGAGCGCGCCGATCATGCAAAAAGCGCCGCCGGCGACAATACAGATCCAGCTCAGTATGTCCAAGGCCATGCTCACGCACGCGGCTCCGCGTCTTCCCCCGGTTCGCCGAGGTCGCCGTAGCGGAAGAACTTCAGCACCGCGATGGTGCTGACCACGTTGAGCAGACCATAGACCAGCGCAAGATCGAGGAACTCCGGCCGGCCGCCAAGAAAGCCCAGCACGGCGAGCGTCAGCATCGCCAGCGTGCCCACGGTGTTCGCTGCCTGCAGGCGGTCGAACACGGTGGGCCCGAGCATGGCGCGCGTCAGCGCGAGCGCCAGCGCCACCAGCAGTGCGACGGCGCCGGCGGCGAACATCAGCGATAGCCCTCGACTTGCGTCACGCGCCGGTCCATTTCGCTGTCGACCACGCCTGCGCCGGCGGCCCGGGTCAGCCCATGGACCAGGAATTCATCCTGCGCCGCCTCGACCGTGATCGTGCCCGGAGTAAGCGTGATCGAGTTGGCGTGCGTGGCCAGTCCGACCTGCGACTTCTGCGTTGGCTTGAAGCGCACCAGCACCGGGCTGATGGGCAGGCGCGGATCGAGGATGATGCGCGCCACGTCCCAGGCCGATTTGGCGATTTCCTTGATCAGCCAGGGCCAGTACAGGACGACCGACGCAATCATCTGGATCGGATGGCCTTCACGATCGACAATTTTCATGCGCCACGAAAGCAACACCACGGCGAGCGCTGAGCCGGCGCCTGCCGCGAGCAGAAACGGCTCGAAATGGCCCGACAGCAATATCCAGAATACGTATAGCGCGACGCCCAGACTGGCAAGATGCAACATTCGATGGTTCCTTTGGCCGCGAATGCAGGGCACGCATTCGGGTCTGCGCGCGGTCTTCGCCGCGTGCTGAATTCTACAGGGCCATGCAGCGACAGACAACTCGCTTCACCGACTTGGTCACTGCGATTCCTTCCGTGCGGGCGCGCAAGCGCGCTACTCGGCAGCCGGACCATGACACGGGTGCACCGCGCGGCGCACACCTCGGTACCCGGCTGCCGCCGGCGTTCAGGCCTTCAGCGCGACCAGCACTTCGTCCAGCATCTTCTTCGCATCGCCGAACAGCATGCGGTTGTTCTCTTTGTAGAAGAGCGGATTGTCGACGCCCGCATAGCCGGAGGCCATACTGCGTTTCATCACGATCGAGGTTTTGGCTTTCCAAACTTCGAGCACCGGCATGCCGGCGATCGGGCTGTTCGGGTCCTCCTGCGCGGACGGGTTCACGATGTCGTTGGCGCCGATCACCATGGCGACATCGGTGTCGGGGAAGTCCTCGTTCAACTCGTCCATTTCCATGACGATGTCGTAGGGCACTTTCGCCTCGGCCAGCAGCACATTCATGTGGCCGGGCATGCGCCCCGCGACCGGGTGAATGCCGAAGCGCACGTTGACGCCCTTGTCGCGCAGGTGCTTGGTGATTTCGAACACCGTGTGCTGGGCCTGCGCCACCGCCATGCCGTAGCCCGGCACGATGATCACGTTCTTGGCCTCGCGCAGCAGTTCCGCCGTCTCTGCCGCAAGGATGGGATTGACTTCGCCCGCCGGCTGCGCGCCGCCGGCTGCCGCCGGCGTGCCGCCGCCGGTGCCGAATCCGCCCGCAATCACGGCGACGAACTTGCGGTTCATCGCGCGGCACATGATGAAGGAGAGGATGGCGCCGCTGGAACCCACCAGCGCGCCGGTGACGATCAGCAGGTCATTCGACAGCATGAAGCCGGTGGCCGCCGCCGCCCAACCGGAGTAGCTGTTCAGCATCGATATCACCACCGGCATATCGGCGCCGCCGATTGCCATCACCATGTGAATGCCGAACAGCAGCGCGATTACGGTCATCACGATCAAGGGCGTCATGCCGGTACTCATCGATTCCGCATGCAGGAACTCGCGACCGAAGTAAATGACGACCAAGAGGCCGGCCAGATTGAGCCAGTGGCGTCCTGGCAGCAGCATCGGGCTGCCGCCGATCTTCCCCGAGAGCTTGCCGAACGCGATGATCGATCCGGAGAAGGTCACGGCACCGATCAGGATGCCGATGTAAATCTCCATTTCGTGGATGCTCTTCACCGCCCCAACCATCTCGGACGACGCCGCCGGATCGATGTAATTCGCGAATCCGACCAGCATGGCCGCAAGGCCGACCAGACTGTGCATCAGCGCAATCAGTTCCGGCATCTGGGTCATTCTGACGACGCGCGCGGCGTAAAGCCCGATGCTTCCGCCCACCAGCATGCAGCCGATGATCCACGGATAGCCGGCCGCGGTGACGTGCGGCCCGAACACCGTCGCCAGCACGGCGATGATCATGCCGATCATGCCGTAGAGATTGCCGCGGCGCGAGGTTTCCGGGTTGGACAGGCCGCCCAGGCTGAGGATGAAAAGTATCGTCGCTCCGATATAGGAGACGCTTGCCAGACTTTCAGTCATTTTTCTTCTCCCTCACTTGCGGAACATCTGCAGCATGCGCTGGGTAACGGCGAAACCGCCGATCATGTTGATCGCGGTGAGCGTGATGCCGGCCGCCGCGAGCCCGAGTATCCAGTCTTCCGGCCGCCCCGCTTCGCCACCCGACAGGGGCGGCGCAATCTGGATCAGCGCGCCGATGGCGATGATGCTGCTGATCGCATTCGTGACGCTCATCAGCGGCGTGTGCAAGGCCGGGGTGACATTCCACACCACCATGTAACCCACGAACACTGCCAGCACGAACACGGTGAAATGCGGGAGGAAAACCGCCGGCGCGTTGGCGCCGATGAACCAGAACAGCGCGGCTGCGATCAGGAAGGTGATTGCCGTGCCCTTGGCCGAGGCCGGTGCACTCGCCTCGCCATGTGCAGGCGCCTTGGGCGGCATGGCCGCCGGCTTGGCCGCCGGGGCCGGCAGCTTGAGGGGGGGCGGCGGCCAGGTGATGCTGCCCTCCTTGATGACCGTCAGGCCGCGGATGGCGTCGTCTTCCATATTGACGTTGATGACCCCGTCCTTGGTCTTGCACAGTTCCTCGGTGAGGCGGAACAGGTTGGTCGCGTACAGCGTCGAGGACTGCTTCGCCAGGCGCGAGGCCAGGTCGGTGTAGCCGACGATGGTCACGCCGTGCTTCACCACCGCCTTGCCCGGCTCGGTGAGTTCGCAGTTGCCGCCCCGTTCGGCCGCCATGTCGACGATGACACTGCCCGGCTTCATGCTCTTCACCATGTCGGCGGTGATCAGCCTTGGCGCAGGTTTGCCCGGAATAAGCGCGGTGGTGATGATGATGTCGACTTCCCTCGCCTGCTTGGCATACATCTCGCGCTGGGCCTGCTGGAAGCCCTCGCTCATCACCTTGGCATAGCCGCCGCCGCCGGACCCTTCTTCCTCATAATCGACCTTGACGAATTCGCCGCCCAGCGACACCACCTGGTCGGCCACTTCGGCACGGGTGTCGTTGGCGCGCACGATGGCGCCCAGGCCGGCTGCGGTGCCGATGGCCGCGAGGCCCGCTACGCCGGCGCCGGCGATGAAGACCTTGGCCGGCGGAACCTTGCCCGCAGCGGTGATCTGGCCGTTGAAAAAGCGGCCGAAGGCATTGGCGGCCTCGATGACGGCGCGGTAGCCGGCGACGCCGGCCTGGGAGGTCAGGGCGTCCATCTTCTGCGCGCGGGAGAGCATGCGCGGCAGTGCGTCGATGGCCAGCACGGTGACTTTGCGCGCCGCGAGCTGCTGCATCAGTTCGGGGTTCTGCGCCGGCCAGATGAAGTCGATCAGGGTTTGACCCTCGTGCATCAGGCCGACTTCTTCCGCAGTCGGCACGCATACCTTGAACACGATGTCGGATTCCGCCCACAGCTTGGCGGCGCTGTCGACGATCTGCGCACCCGCGGCGCGATAGCTATCGTCATCGCAATTCGCCGCGTCCCCGGCGCCGGATTCGACCTTGACCGAGAATCCGAGCTTGATGAGCTTTTCGACGACTTCGGGCACGGTGGCAACGCGCTTTTCGCCTGCCGCCGTTTCCTTTGGAACACCTATGACCTGAGGCATGAATCCCCCTTATCTATCTGTTGCTGGATATCGCCACCATATGAAGCAGCCGCTGCGTCTGCCTCGTCTGCCTCGTCTGCACGCCACAACGCCTGCCAAGCAGGAATTTCCCGCGAGCTTGGCGTTCTACCGGGATGTGCTGTAGTGGGAGCTTGGTGCGGCCGCGGGTCGGCACCTGCGTAATGTACTTTTACACGAAAAATCTAGTTTGATGTAGATCAAACATAGCTCAACACCCCTATGCGCGCGCTCAACGCAAGCAGCGCAAAACGCTCGATCCATTCGAACGCGCCCTGGATTATAAGCGCCAGCGCCATCGGGCGCACCGCGCGCGATGATTTCACCGAGAATATGGCACTCGGCGAAGCGCTTGGAGTCTATGCGCAACATCTCATCGCCGCGCGCCGTGCGCGCCGCGGCCAGCAGCATGCCGAGCAGCCGTGCCTTCACGAATCCGCGGCCGTCACTTGCGCAGCGCCCGCACCGAGAAACTGCAGCGCCGCCAGCCTCGCGTACAGACCTTTTTCGCGCACCAGTTCGTCGTGCGTACCGGTGGCGATAATGCGGCCCTCGTCCATCACCACGATGCGGTCTGCGTTTTGCACCGTAGCCAGGCGGTGCGCCACCACCAGCGTGGTGCGGTTCTGCATCAGGCGAGCCAGCGCCATCTGCACATAATGCTCGCTCGCCGCATCGAGCGAACTCGTGGCCTCGTCGAGCAGCAGCACCGCGCGATCCGCAAGCAGTGCGCGTGCGATCGACAAGCGCTGGCGCTGGCCGCCGGACAGGCGCACGCCGCGCTCGCCGAGAAAAGTGTCCATCCCCTCGGGCAGGCGCTCGATGAACTCGCTCGCGTAAGCCGCGGCGCAGGCTGCCTCGACTGCGGCGTCGCTCGCATCGGGACGGCCGTAGCGCACGTTCTCGCGCACCGAAGCGGCGAAGATCACGGGATCTTGCGGCACCAGCGCGAGGCGCGCGCGCAGGCTCCGGGGGTCGGCGCGGCGCAATTCGACCCCGTCGAGGCTGATCACGCCGCTGTCGCAGTCGTAATAGCGCAACAGCAGCTGCAGCACGGTCGACTTGCCCGCGCCGGAGGGGCCGACCAGCGCGACGGTTTCGCCCGGGCGCACCTCCAGCGAAAAATCGGCGAGCGCCAGCGCGTCCGGGCGCGAAGGATAGCTGAAGCTGACGTTGTCGAATCGCACTTCGCCGATTTTTCGATCCGGATGCGGCTGTGGCAGCGGCTGCGGATTTTCCGGTGCACGGATCTGCGGCTCGGTGGCGAGCAATTCCATCAGGCGCTCGGTGGCGCCGGCGGCGCGCTGCAAGTCGCCGACCACTTCGGACACCGCGCCGAACGCGCCTGCGACCAGCACCGCGTAGAACACGAAGGCCGCCAGCTGGCCTGCACTGATGCGCCCGGCCAGCACATCGTGGCCGCCGACCCACAGAATCACGCCCACCGCGCCGAAGGCGAGCAGCATCACCAGCGCGATCAGCAGCGCCCGCTGGCGGATACGCTCGGCGGCGGTCGCAAATGCCTGTTCGACGCGCTCGCCGAAGCGCGCCCGGTCCTCGTCCTCGTGGCCGTAGGACTGCACCGTGCGGATCTCGTGCAGCGCTTCGTCGATGTAGACGCTGACGTCGGCGACGCGCGCCTGGCTCGCGTGTGACAGCTTGCGCACGCGCCGGCCGTAGAGCAGGATA
>DATKUQ010000292.1:0-2998 GCA_035530495.1 Burkholderiales bacterium | reverse complement strand
TTCGACATGGTCGTGCTCGACCCGCCCAAATTTGCGCCTACGGCGGCGTTCGCGGAAAAGGCCGCGCGCGGTTACAAGGACATCAACCTGCTTGCGCTGAAACTGTTGCGCGCAGGCGGCCTCCTCGCAAGCTTCTCATGTTCCGGCGGCGTTTCCGCCGAACTGTTCCAGAAGATCCTCGCCGGCGCGGCGCTCGATGCCGGCGTGGATGCATCCATCGTAGGGCGCTTTGCTGCCGCGGCCGACCATCCGGTGCTGCTGTCGTTTCCCGAGGGGGACTACTTGAAAGGGCTGCTGCTTGCACGTGCTTAGGCGATAATCGCCGCTTCGAATCGCGCCAACCAGGCCAAGACTGCATATGAAACCACAGGAAATGGTCCCGGTAACCATACTTACCGGTTTTTTGGGCAGCGGCAAGACCACGCTGCTGAACCGCATACTGAAGGAGCAGCACGGGAGCCGCATCGCCGTTATTGAAAACGAGTTCGGCGAGGCCGGCATCGACAACGAGCTGCTGGTGCAGGACGTGGGCGAACAGATCGTCGAGATGAACAACGGTTGCATCTGCTGCACCGTGCGCGGCGACCTGGTGCGCATCCTGGGCGAACTGCAGGCGAAGCGGGAGGCGAACACGCTCGATTTCGAGCGCATCATCATCGAAACCACGGGCATGGCCGACCCCGGGCCGGTGGCGCAGACGTTTTTCATGGAC
Source organism: Burkholderiales bacterium (assembly GCA_035530495.1). Lineage (GTDB taxonomy): Bacteria > Pseudomonadota > Gammaproteobacteria > Burkholderiales > SG8-39 > 2-12-FULL-64-23. The sequence goes on along the minus strand of DATKUQ010000292.1, from coordinate 2,286 downwards.
GAGGACATCGGCAACTACTACCTGCTCGATTCAATCGTGACTCTGGTGGACGCCAAGCACGCGCAGCAGCAATTGGACGATTTCCGCGAGGCGCAGGAGCAGGTGGGCTTCGCCGACCGCATCCTACTGTCCAAGACCGATCTGGTCAGCGCCGAGGAGCGCGAGCAGCTTAAAGCGCGCCTGGTCAGGATCAATCCGCGCGCGCCGATCAAGCAGGTGCATTTCGGCGAGACGCCGCTCGCCGATATACTCGACATCCGCGGTTTCAACCTGAACGCGATTCTGGAGATCGAGCCCGGCTTCCTCGATGAAAGGGAGCATGAACACGACGACGCGGTGCATTCCTTCGTGTTCCGCGCGGATGCGCCTTTCGACGGCCTGAAGCTGGAGGAGTTTCTCTCCGGCATGCTTCAGGTGCATGGTCCGGACCTGCTGCGCTACAAGGGCGTGCTGTGGCTGGACCAGAACGAAAACCGGGTGGTGTTCCAGGGGGTACACATGCTCATGGGCGGGGACGTGGGAAAGCCGTGGGGGCCGCAGGAGCAGCGCGCCAGCGTGATGGTGTTCATCGGCAGGAACCTGCCGGAAGAGTTGTTCGTTCAGGGCCTGAAACAGTGCCTGGTCGGCTAGCGCGAACACGCGCAGGGCGTGCCGGCTGACCGACTTGCATTAGAATCGCCCAATGCCCTGTGCCTGTCCCGCCGCCACGGCTGGGCAGAAGTGTGCGCCGCTTGCCCGGAGGGCAGCGGGGGCGGTTGCGTCTGAGGTGCGCCCTTTTTTTCGCGCCGTGAGCCCGCCCTGGATTATTTGGGGCGACTGGTCCGGCTTTAGCTGATTTCGGCTTTCGTGTCGCCTAGTCGGTCTTGGGGTGGCGGAGCTGTTTTATTGCGAAATTGCCGGGTTGATTCCGGCAAAACCGCCCCAATTTACAAAAATTGACCCTGAGGGACCCTGGACCCTGATATGGAACAATTCCGTGGCACCACCATCCTGTCCGCGCGCCGCGGCCAGACCGTCGCGCTCGGCGGGGACGGCCAGGTCACTTTGGGCAATATCGTGATCAAATCGGGCGCGCGCAAGGTGCGGCGCCTGTACCACGACCGTATCCTGGCCGGATTCGCCGGCGGTACGGCCGATGCGTTCACATTGTTCGAGCGTTTCGAGGCCAAGCTGGAGAAGCACCAGGGCAACCTGCTGCGCTCTGCGGTGGAGCTGGCCAAGGACTGGCGCACCGACCGCGTGTTGCGGCGGCTGGAGGCGATGCTGGCCGTGGCGGATCGCGAAAGCTCTCTCATCATCACCGGCATGGGCGACGTGCTCGAACCGGAACTAGGCCTGCTCGCCATCGGTTCGGGCGGCCCCTACGCGCAAGCGGCGGCGCGGGCGCTGCTGGAGAACACCGCGCTCGAGCCCAAGGAAATCGTCGCGAAGTCGCTCGGCATTGCCGCCGACATTTGCATCTATACCAATCAGCAGCGCGTGATCGAGACCCTTGAATGAGGGAACAAGACCAAGGGCGATGCTGTCTAACCTTTTTGCGTGATAAACCATGTCGCAAATGACCCCGCAGGAGATTGTCCACGAACTGGATAAGCACATCATCGGCCAGGACCGCGCCAAGCGCGCGGTCGCAGTTGCGCTGAGGAACCGCTGGCGCCGGCAACAGGTGGCCGAACCCCTGCGCCACGAGATCACGCCGAAGAACATTCTCATGATCGGACCGACCGGCGTGGGCAAGACCGAGATCGCGCGGCGCCTGGCGAAACTCGCCGACGCGCCCTTCATCAAGGTCGAGGCGACTAAATTCACCGAGGTAGGCTACGTCGGCCGCGACGTGGATACCATCGTGCGCGATCTGGTCGAGATCAGCGTCAAGCAGACGCGCGAGCAGGCGATGCGCAAGGTGAAAAGCCGCGCCGAAGATGCAGCCGAGGAACGCATCCTCGATGCGCTATTGCCGCCGGCGCGCAGCGCGGCCTCTTTCGACCGGCAGGACGCCGGTACCGCCGCGCTTGCCGATGGCAACGAAGCGTCGGCGACGCGGCAGAAGTTCAGGAAGAAGCTGCGCGAGGGCGAACTCGACGACAAGGAGATCGAAATCGAGGTCGCTGCGGCATCCGCGCAAATGGAGATTTTCGCTCCGCCGGGAATGGAAGAGCTGACTTCGCAGATCCAGGGGATGTTCCAGAACATGTCGGGCAGCCGCAAGAAAACGCGCAAGCTGAAAATCCGCGAGGCCCTGAAGCTGACCGCCGAGGAAGAGGCGGCACGGATGATCAACGACGA
>DATKUQ010000291.1:0-5401 GCA_035530495.1 Burkholderiales bacterium | reverse complement strand
TGCGCGAGATCATCATCGAGCGCGCCATGGCGCTGTCGGAGGACAACGTCAGCATCGAGAAGCTGAAGGTGATCGTGCTCATGGTCCTGTGGAGCCAGCAGCACTCGATCGATTCGCTCATCCTGGAAGAGTTACTCGCCGATCGCGCGCAATTGCTCATGCATTAGATCTGTCGGCGCCGATTAAGTCGCTGTTTCGCTGAACTTTGTCACGGCGCACTGCCGCCCCTCCTTGCTTCGCGCTCTGGTTTGCACTTATCATGCTGCCGCTTGCCGCAATGCGCGGGTCCATGTTGATTGCGCCTGCGCGCGCAAGTCCGACCACACTATGCTATGAGTAAAAAACTCACCCCTGTCGAACAGCTTTCCGTTGCGAAGGACGCTGGGCGCCGCCGAACTCGCGGGCGCGCGCCCTGGCGCTGACCGGAATTCCATGACCAAGAAGCTCATCATTGCCGAAAAGCCTTCCGTTGCGAACGACATCGCGCGCGCACTGGGCGGCTTCACCCGTCACGGCGATTACTTCGAGAGCGAGGAATACGTGTTGTCCTCGGCGATCGGCCATCTGCTCGAGCTGGTCGCTCCGGAAGGCGTAGAAGTGAAACGCGGCAAGTGGTCATTCGCGAATCTGCCGGTGATCCCGCCGCATTTCGACGTCAAGCCGATCGAGCGCACCGAGGACCGGCTCAAGCTGCTGCTGAAGCTGCTCAAGCGCAAGGACGTCACGGGCGTGATCAACGCCTGTGACGCCGGGCGCGAGGGCGAGCTGATCTTTCGCTACATCATGCAGCACGCCGGCAACAAGAAACCGATCCAGCGGCTGTGGCTGCAATCGATGACCCAGGGTGCGATCCGCGACGGCTTTGAAGCCCTGCGGACGGACAAATCCATGCTGCCGCTGGCCGATGCCGCAGTGTGCCGTTCCGAGTCCGACTGGCTGGTAGGCATCAACGGCACGCGCGCCATGACCGCATTCAATTCCAAAGAGGGCGGTTTCTACAAGACCACCGTGGGCCGGGTGCAGACGCCGACGCTGGCCATCCTGGTCGAGCGCGAGGACCGCATCCGCAAATTCCAGTCGCGCGACTACTGGGAAGTGCATGCGCGCTTCGCCGCAGCGGCCGGGGCTTACAGCGGGCGCTGGTTCGACGAGAAGTTCGCCAAGGCGGCGAAAGACGAGGACGCCGAAGCCAAGCCAGAGCGCTTGTGGGATGCGGCGCGGGCAGAGGCTTTGCGCCAGAAATGCGAGGGCAAGCCTGGCATCGCCACCGAAGAGGCCAAGCCCACCAGCCAGATATCGCCGCTGCTGTTCGACTTGACCAGCCTGCAACGCGAAGCCAACGGGCGCTTCGGCTTTTCCGCGCGCACCACGCTGTCGCTGGCACAGGCGCTGTATGAGAAGCACAAGGTGCTGACCTATCCGCGTACCGATGCACGCGCGCTGCCGGAGGACTATCTGCCCACGGTCAAGTCGACCATGGAGATGCTCGCAGGCAAAGCCCGCGGCAAGGACAAGAGCGAGGGCGTCGCGGCCTACGCGCCGTTTGCGCGCCAGGTGCTGAAGGAAGGCTGGGTCAAGCCGAGCAAGCGCATTTTCGACAACAGCAAAATTTCCGACCATTTCGCCATCATCCCCACGCTGCAGGCGCCGGGCAATCTGTCCGATGCCGAAGCCAAGCTCTACGACATGGTGGTGAAACGCTTCCTCGCGGTGTTCTTCCCCGCGGCCGAATTCCTCGTGACCACGCGCATCACTCGGGTCGAGGGCGAGCCGTTCCGCAGCGAAGGCCGGGTGATGGTGAAACCTGGCTGGCTCGCGATCTATGGTCGCGACGCGGAGAAAGACGATGCGTTGATGGTCGCAATCGAGGACGGCGAGAAGGTCGAGACGACCGAAGTCGAGGTCAAGGCCAACCAGACCAGGCCGCCGGCGCGCTTTTCCGAGGCGACGCTGCTCTCTGCGATGGAAGGTGCCGGTAAGCTGGTCGAGGACGAGGAATTGCGCGCGGCGATGAGCGCGAAGGGCCTGGGCACGCCGGCGACCCGCGCCGCGGTGATCGAGGGCCTCATTTTCGAGGATTATGTGCATCGCAACGGACGCGAACTCGTGCCCACGCCCAAAGCGTTCTCGCTCATGTTCGCGCTCGGCCAGTTCGGCATCACCGAGCTCACCTCGCCCGAACTCACTGGGGATTGGGAGTTCAAACTGAAGCAGATGGAGCGCGGCGAGCTTGGTCGCGCCGAGTTCATGGACCATATCGTCGAGGCTACGCGCGAGCTGGTTTCCGCGATCAAGAACGGCGACATTCCCGATACTGCATTCCTCACGCTCAAAGCACCATGCCCGAAATGCGGCGGCACGGTGCAGGAGAACTACCGAAAATTCCAGTGCCAGGCCTGCGATTTCAATATCTGGAAAGTGGTCTCCAGCCGCGAGTTCGCGCCAGAGGAGATCGAGGAATTGATCGCCAAGCACAGCGTTGGCCCGCTGCAGGGCTTTCGCAGCCGCATGGGTAAACCGTTCGCCGCGGTGGTGCGGCTATCGCCCGAATTCAAGGCCGAGTTCGATTTCGGGCAGAGCAACAGCGATGAAGAGGTACCGGATTTCTCCGGGCTGGAGCCGCTCGGGGCCTGCCCCAAGTGCGCGGCGAGAGTGTTCGAGCAAGCGATGGCCTATGTGTGCGAGAAAAGCCTGGGTCCGGAAAAGAGCTGCGATTTCCGCTCCGGCCGCATCATCCTGCAGCGGCCGATCGAGCGCGAGCAGATGCAGAAACTGCTGGCAACCGGCAAAACCGATCTGCTGCATCGCTTCATTTCCAAGAAAGGCCGGCCGTTCTCGGCTTTCCTGGTGCGAGGCGCCGACGGCAAGGTCGGCTTCGAGTTCGCGCCGCGCGCAGCCAAGCCGGGCGCAGCCAAGCCGGCGGCGGCCGACGCTAAGCCGGCGCAGGCCAAGGCCGGCGTCGTCAAGCCGGCCGCGAAGACCGCAGCGAAACCTCCGGCCAAGACCGCCGCCAAGACGGCAGCCAAGACCGCAGCGAGAACCGCAGCCAAGACGGCCAAGCCACGCAAGCGCAGCTAGCGCCCGTCCGACAGTGCTCCGCCTTGGATGGCCTTGGGGCCGCGCATGCTGCCCGCCACGATCCTGTATTCGAACAGGCGGCATTCCAGCGCGCCATTGAACAGGGGCGTGCGTTTGGACGCCTGCAGTTTGATCAGTTTCGGCAGATTCATGTCGGCACTCAGAATATAGCAGTTCCAGCCGGCGAATTTCTGTTTCAACGCATCGCCAAATTTTGGGTAGAACTCGGCCAGATCCTGTTGGGCGCCCATGCGCTCGCCGTAGGGCGGGTTGGTTACCAGTACGCCGGTCGCGGCCGGCGCGGAAATCTCCAGCACATTCGCCTGTTTCAGCTGCACCGCCTCCTCCAGCCCCGCCGCGCGCAGGTTCGCCTGCGCCAGTTTGAGCGTATCGCCGTAGAGGTCGCTGCCGTAGATCGGCAGGGGAGCGAGCGGCTTGCGCCGCGCCTCGGATTCGGCGCGCAGCGCCTGCCACAACGCCGCGTCGAAATGTTTCAGCTTTTCGAAGCCGAAGCTGCGCGCACTGCCCGGTGCGATATCGAGCGCGATTTGCGCCGCCTCGACGAGGAAAGTGCCGCCGCCGCACATCGGATCGAGCAGCGCCGTTCCAGGCCGCCATCCGGTCAGGCTCAGTATGCCGGCGGCGAGGTTTTCCTTCAGCGGTGCCTCGCCTTGGGCGGCGCGCGCGCCGCGCTTGAACAGCGGTTCGCCCGAAGTGTCGAGGTAGAGCGTGAATTGCGTGGCATCGAGGAAGGCGTGTATGCGCACTTCGGGCGCGTGCGTATCGACGTTGGGGCGGCTGCCGACGGCGCTCCTGAAGCGGTCGCACACCGCATCCTTGATGCGCAGCGTGAGGAAGTCCAGACTCTTGAGCGGGCAGCGCTGCGCGGTGAGGTAGACGCGGATGCTGCGCGCCACGTCGAAACGCTGCGGCCAGTCGAACTCGTAGGCCGCGCGATAGATGTCCTCTTCGCTGCGATACGGGACGGTGAACAGGCGCAGCAGTACGCGCGTGGCGATGCGGCTCTCCAGATTCACGCGATAGACGACGCGCATGTCGCCTTCGAAGGCGACGCCGCCGGCGACCGCCTGCACCCCACTCGCGCCGAGTCCGCTGAGCTCGGCCGCGAGCGGATTTTCCAGGCCGCGCGGACAGGATGTGAACAGCTTGGTGTTGGATGGCGAATTCATGGGAAATCTGCGATGATCGATCGAAGGTCGAATCCCAAAGTAACACAAAACCGACTGAGAGAATGTACGGCATGGCCGCACGTCCGCATGCACCGCCGGGTCCGGAAGACGGAGCGCGAACGGCACCCACTTAAGCTTCGTAACGACATCAGGGTGCCCCGCTTCCCCCTCTCCTTATGTCCCCTAATTCGGAGGCAGTTTCGGCAATTTTTAACAATCTCGTCGTGCGATCGGCCCGGGACCGGCTAATATGCGCTTAAGTCCAGCATAAAAAATCCGATGAACAAACACCAGGCAGTTATGCTGATCGTCGCCGCAATCAATTTGCTGCTGATGCTTCTGTTCCCGCCGTACGACTACCACGGCTACACCCAGTACAGCGCGCCCACCTTCGGGGGCTTCCTGTTCGCGTTTGCTGACCATCCCAATCGCGTGCTCAACGATAATTTCCTTTCTATCGAAATATTCGTTGTGCTGATCAATACCGCGATCGCCTGGCTGTTGCTGCATCCGCGGGCGCGTCTGCGACGCCAACTGGACCGGCAGAACCTGGTACTCATGGGGGTGGCCTTGAACCTGCTTTTGGCACTGCTGTTCCCGCCCTTTCAGGATCATTACGCGGTGTCCACGGCGGTGCTGCCTACGTTTGACGGCTTCTATTTCGTGTTCGGGGACAATTCAACGCGCGTAGTTGTCGCCACCATGCTTTGGATTGAGGTCATTTTCGTTCTGATCAACGGCGCCATACTGTGGCTGTTGCTCCGCCGGTCGTCGCCGCAGGAAATGACTGCGGCCGAGCGTTTTGCGCAATCGGCGGAGCTTCTGGGCGCAAGCAGGCGCAGAAAAACCTAAGCGCCCCCTTTTTCGATACCCTGCTAGGCCGCGAGCTCCGCGACACTTTGCACCTTGGCGTAGAGACCGGCGAGCGCGGCCAGAAAAGCCGCGTGCACCTGCGCTGCTGGTACCCGCTGCTCGCCGAACGCTAAGGCGCGGGTGGCGCAGGCGTCGTGCGCGAGGTTGCAGGAAAAGCCCAGATCGAATGCGGCGCGCGTTGTCGCGTCCACGCACATGTGAGTCATCATGCCGGCGATGACCAAATGGTCCACATCCAGCGCGTGCAGGTGCTCCAGAAG
>DATKUQ010000290.1:0-13462 GCA_035530495.1 Burkholderiales bacterium | reverse complement strand
TTCGCGTACAGCATCGCCGCGGCGTAGGCACCGAGCCCGACGTAGAGCGCGTGCCCGAGCGAGAGCTGCCCGCAGAAGCCCATCATCACGTTCCATGCCTGCCCGGTGTAGGCGAGGTACAGGATCAGGATCGCGAGCGTGAGCAGGTAGCTGTTGAGAACGTAGGGGAGCACGAGCAGCCCGAGCGCGATGAGCGCGAGCAGCGTCCGCCCGAGCGGGGTGAGCGAGCCGAGCAGGTCGCGCACGGCGCTCATCGCGCGCGCCCCAAGAGCCCCTGCGGTCGGAACAGCAGCACCAGGATGAGCAGGGCGAAACTGAACATGCTCTTAGCCGCGGGATTGAAGAACAGCCCGGCTAGCGCCTCGGACACGCCGATCAGCACGCCGCCGAGCAGCGCTCCGCCCATCGAGCCGAGTCCGCCGACGATGACGATGACGAACGCGAGCAGCGTGTAGTACGGGCCCAGATCCGGCGTGACATCGACCAGGAGCACGATCATGCACCCGGCCGCCGCGACGCAGGCCGCACCGATGCCGAAGGTGAGGGCGTATAGATGCTTGACGTTCAGTCCCACGACCTTCGCGCCGAGGTAGTTGTCGGCGCAGGCGCGGATCGCCTTGCCGGTACGCGCGTAGCGAAAGAACGCGAACAGCGCCGCGCTGCACGCGATCGCTGCGCCCCCCGCGTAGACGCGCGACTGGTCGAACAGGATCTGGCCGATGGCGTAGGAGTTGAGCGCGTAGCTCGTCTGCACGCTGCGTGAATCGGGTCCGAAACCCATGAGCAGCGCGTTGCTGATGATCGTCGCCAGCGCAACGAGCAGGATGAACTGCGCATGCTCCGGGCGCGTGATGAAAGGGTTGATGATCGAGCTCTGCAGCGCGTAACCGAGGGCAAAAAAAGCGATCGCCACCGGCACGATAGCGAGGACCGGGTCGAGCTTGAGCCATGCGAACAGAAGCACCGCCGCGTACATGGCGATCGTCATCATCTGGCCGTGCGCGAAGTTGACGACGCGCACGACGCCGAAGATCACCGACAGGCCGAGCGCCATTAGCCCGTACACCAGGCCGGCGAGGATCCCGGAGATGAGCACGTTGACGATAAGGGTTGTCGGCATGACGCGCGCCTTCTCAACAAAAAGGGCCGGCGGCGCCGGCCCTTGCGGACGCAGACGGAATCCTCAGGCCTTGTAGTAGGGCCACGGAAACACCGGCTTCGCCTCGGCGGCGGCCTGCGGCAGCACGACCACCGGCTGCTCGTGCAGGTTCTCGACGCAGGCCGACTGGTTGCCCTCGACCTGGCCCTTCGTGTTGAACTTGATCGGCCCGCCGAGCATCATGCGGCTGGTGATGTCGGTGGCGCGGATCGCGTCCGCCAGCGGCTTGGGCGCCGCGGTCCCGGCGCGCTTGAACGCGTCTGCCGCGACCAGAATCGCCTCGAAGGTGTAGCCGACGTTGAGCGCGTTGAACATCAGCTTGTCCTTGGGAAACATCTTGCGGAACGCGCGGTCCACCGTCTTGGTGAGCTCGGCCTTGGGGTTGTACCACGGCACGTTGGAGATGCAGTAGTCCGAATACTTGCCGAGCGCGCGGTAGAACTGCTCCTCGTACATGCCGGGCGAGCCGGGGCTGACGATGCCCATCGTGTTCCAGCGCTGCCTGACCACCTCTCGGCGCAGCAGAATCGAATCGTTTAGCCGGCACACCAGCAGCACGAAATCGGCGTTCGAGGCCTTGGCCTTGGCGACCTCGACCGAGAGGTCCTTCGCCGCGGGGTCATAGGCGATCTCCTCTACGACCTTGAACGGCAGTTGCGTGAGGTGCGGCAGCATCGCGTTGATGCCGTGCGCCATCGCCTGGCCGAAGGTGTCGTTGACGTGCATGAACACCGCCGTGCGCGGTACCGCGTGTGTGGCCTGAAACAGGTCGCCGATCAGGTTCAGGCCATTGCGCACCAGGTCGATCGCGGTCGGGAAGACGCGGAAAACGAACTTGTAGCCCTGCTCGGTGATCTGCGGCGCCGCCGCGACGTTGATCACGAACGGCACGCCACGCTGCTCGGCGACCTGCGCGATCGCCACCGTCTGGCCCGAGTCGAATGCGCCGACCAGCACGTTCGCGCCCTCGTCGATGAGGCGCTCGGCTCGGCTGCGCGCGACGCCGACGTTTGATTCGGTGTCGGCGTTCATGATCTCGATGTCGACGCCGAGCATCTGCTTGATCACGCCCGGAGCGAGATCGACGCCCTTCTGACACGATTGTCCGATCTGCGCCTCGTAACTCGAGCGCGGCAGCAGCACGCCGATCTTGAGTTTGCCCGACTCGGCACGCGCGATGCCGAAGGGGTAAAGCGCGGTCGCGACGCCGGCGGCAGCGAGCGATTTGTTGAAATTGCGGCGGTCCATAGCTCCTCCTCACAAGTGATATGGCGGTATCGTCGGCGCCAGTTTCGGCGTCTTCAACCTTTCGGCGCATTGTTCATGATGCTCGCTGTGGGCGCCGTTGTTGCGTTGCCGCATCGCGCCAAGGGAGCAAAACGGCGTTCATGTGGCATCGCTGTCGATTGTTATATACCATTACGATTTTTCCGTCAATCCGGTTCGCCACCCGCCAACGAATGACCAGGCTGCCTTCGCCCCACCGTCCGCGCGTGCTCGCCCCGATCAAGCGCGTCAAGGGCATTGAATACGACGTGCTCGACGAGCTCATCGGCTACTCGCTGCGGCGCGCGCAGGTGGCGATGTTCTTCGCATTTCACACTGCCACGCGCGGGCTCGAAATCACGCCCCCGCGCTTCACCGCGCTGGTGCTGGTCGGCGCCAACCCCGGGATCAGCCAGTCGACGCTAGGCACCGTGCTTGGCATCGCGCGCTCGGGTGCGATGATGCTGGCTAACTGGATGGTCGGGCGCGGCGTCGCCGAGCGTCGGCGCCACCCCGAGGACGGCCGTGTCTGGGGGCTGTACCTGACGGCGGCCGGCGAGCGCTTCGTGCTGAAGATGAAGCGCAATGTGCGCGCCGAGGACCGCAAGGCGTCTGGCCTTAACGCGGCTGAACGGCGCCAGTTGCTTCGGCTGCTCGAGAAGCTCGCTGTCTAGGTGGGGAATGTGCTCCAGCGTCCCGCATCGCTGATTCGCCGACGCAAAGACGCCGAGAATCGAAGCCATACGGCGCTGCGAATGCGCGCAAGGCATGCAAGCTTGCTGCGCCCCACGTACATAACGGCGCCGTGGTCCCGGCTGCATCGTCGATACCGGGCTCAAGGCCGCGCAGCTGAAAGAAACGCCTCCAACAGCGGCATGCCGTCGAGCAGGTCCGCGCCCGGCTGCTGGTGGAACTCCGGATGCCATTGCACGCCGAAGACGAAACTTCTGCCCTTCCAGCGCAGGGCCTCGACCACCTCGTCCTCGGCGCGCGCCTCTACCACGATGTCGCGGCCCAGGCGCCGGATCCCCTGATGATGGATGGAAACTACGCTACCGCCGGCCTCTCCTGCATGCCAGCGCGCGAGCAGGCTGCCTTCGGCGAAGCTTACGCCGTGGACATTGCGGTCGAAGTCGCCGTGTTCGTGCGCCACGCTCCCCGCGAGTTGGCTAGGAAGATCCTGGTAAAGGGACCCGCCCAGCGCCACATTGATTAGCTGCATGCCGCGGCAGATGCCGAGCACGGGCTTGCCCGCTTCCATGAATTCGTGCAGCAGTTCGAGCTCGTAGGCGTCGCGCACCGGATCGCCGCTCCATTCGGGCCGCAGCGGTTCCTCGGTGTAGGCCTGCGGGCTGACGTCGGCGCCGCCTTGCAGGATCAGGCCGTCGAGGTACTCGGCGTAATCGCGCAGGCGGATGTTGCTGCGAATCGCCGCGCTCTCCTGCAGTACCGAGGGCACCATCAGCACCAGCACGCCGCGCGACATCACCCACTCGGCGATGGATTGCTCGAGCACCTGCAGGGTCTTGGCCTTGATGCCGCTCGCGCCCTGCTCCGGATGGAAGATGCGCGCCGAGAGTCCGATGCGGACCGGACGGCGCCTGCCGATAATCATGTGTCGCTCCTTTCGCGAAATCGCCGCACCGCCGCGTCGACTACGCCCTGAATGCCGCCCTCGTCGGCGTATTGCATGCGCAGGTAGCTCGCATGGTTGCCTTCGGCGGACACGACGCGGTAAATATCGTCGAGCGCAGCCTCGCTGCCGAGGGCGGCGGCGTGCGGCTCGAGGCGGCGCAGTGTGGCCAGGATATCTTCGCGCAGCCACAGGTTGTCGTTGTTCCTCGGCTGCACGATGGTTCCGTCGAGGCCGAAGCGACAAGCCTGGAAGCGGTTGTAATTGTAGACCAGGTAATCGTCCTCGGCGGGCGGCGGCTCCTCGCCCGCGAGCAGCATCCGGCACAGGGCCTGCAGGTAACAGGCCAACGCTGCGGCCCGTTCCACCGTCAGCGGCGTGTCGCAGACGCGCAGTTCGATGGTGCCGTACTCCGGCTTGGGGCGGATGTCCCAATAGAAGTCCTTCATGCTTTTGACTACGCCGGTCTTCTCCATCTTGGCGAAGTAATCGCGCTCGAACTCAGACCAGCGCAGGATGAACGGCGCGCGCCCGCTCAGCGGAAACGCGAACACCGAGTTGAGGCGGGCGGTGTCGAACAGCGTGTCCACGCCCTGCGAATACGGGGACGAGGCGGAAAGCGCGATGAAATGCGGCAGGTAGCGGTTGAGCGCATGCAGCAGGAACAGTCCCGCGTCGGGCGAGCCGCAGCCGATATGCACGTGCTGGCCGAATACCGTGAACTGCTGGGCGAGGTAGCCGTAGAGGGCGGAAAGCTCCTTGAAACGCGACTTGGCGAAAATGCGCTGGTGGAACCAGCGCTGGAACGGATGCGTGCCGCCGCCGCATACGCCGACGTTGAGCCGGTCGCCCGCCGCCACCAGTACATCGCGCATCTGCCGCAGCTGCGCCAGCAGCTGATCGTGGCGCGTGTGCACGTCGGTGGCGATTTCGATCATGCTCTCGGTGATTTCCGGCTTGACGTCGCCGGGAAAACGCGAGCGTTCGAGCAGATGCAGCATGTCCATGGCCGAGGCGGACAGATCGAGGTCGGTCGGATTGACCAGCTGCAGTTCCAGTTCCACGCCCATGGTGAGCGCGTTGGAAGCCTTGAAGGGTTCGAGCGCCACAGTCAGTCTTCCCGGTCCTTGGGTGCCTCGCCGGCCCAAATCAGGGCGCGCTGTGTCACCAACGGCCCGATCACCTCGAGCAGCAACACGATGGCGGCGATCGCAGCAACCTCATTCAGCAGATCCAGGCCGAGGTGACGCGACTGTTCCAGCAGCACGATGACGAACACCGATTGCGGCGCCAGCGCGAGGCCGGTAAGGAAGCCCTTGCGCCAGGTGATGCCGCCGAGGCGGGCGAACAGCGTCGTAACCGCCACCTTGACCGCCATGCGCGCGGCGATCACGGCGAGCGCCAGCTCGATCCCGGCAATCGCGTTCTTCCAGTGCAGGCTGGCGGCGACGAACACGAACAGCAGCATGGTGAGCAGATCGCCGAGGGCGCCGAAGTTGCGCTGCGCCTGGGACAGCACGACGCGCCGGTGGCGCGCTACCAGGCCGAATGCCAGCGTCGCCAGCAATGGGGAGAACTTGAGGACATGCGTGAACGCCGTCAGCACCAGGACGGCGACCGCGAAAGCAACGGTGGCGCTGCGGTCCATGCCGCCAAGCGCGCGCAGCAAAGCGGGTACGGCCACGCCGAACAGCGCGCCCAGGCACGCGGACACGAGCAACACCACCAGGCTGCTCCACAAGGCCTGGAAGACGCTGCCGGCGCCGGACAGGACCCAGTACCCCATCACGATTTTGAACGCGATTACGGCGAGCACGCAGTTGAAAGCCGACAGGTGCAGTGTGCGTTCCGTGACCTGGCCGGAACTGTGCAATTCGTTCGCCACCCGCAGCACCGCCGCCGGGGAGGTGGACATCGCGAGCGCGCCAAGCAGCAGAGCCGGGACCAGGGGCAGCGCAAACCAGTGTGCGATGAAGAACACGGCGGCGAAGCTGCCGCAGGCTTCAAGGACGCTGGTCACTCCGAGCCAGGGGTTCGCGCGCACCCAGCGCAGGTTGATGCGGTAGCCCAGTTCGAACAAAATCAGGCCGAAGGCGACGTCGGCGAGAAAAGTAACCGGCCCGCCGTTCGGATCGGGCAGTAAGCCCGCTTGGGCCGACCCCAGCAGGAAACCGACGATGCCGTAGCTGCTGATGCGCGGCAGCGCGAGCCAGCGATGGCCCAGTTCGCCCGCCACCCATGCCAGCGCCAGCGCGACCGGCCAGGCGGTAGCGTGCAATAGCGAATAGATCGTATCCGGCATCAAGTGTCTCTCATGCCGCGGACGCGGTGCGCGTCGTTCTGATGATGCCGATCAGCGTACCGTCGACATTGGGTAAAAATGCCCACTCCGGGCGGTGCGCCCGCAGGAAGGCGATGCGCCGCATGGTCACGCTTCGGCGCGTCTGGATTTTTTCATGATGCGGCCGCGGCGGCGCATCGCTGCTGCATCGAGCAGCATGCGGCCAGCCCAGCGAAACACATTGTACTCGGCCACCAGACCGCGCATCAGGCGCACGCGATCGCGCTGCTCGTCCGGCGGCATGGTCAGCGCGCGGTGCAGGGCCGCCGCGCATTGGTCGGCATCGTAGGGATTGACGATCAGGGCCTCCGGCAGTTCGCGCGCGGCGCCGGTGAACTGCGACAGGATGAGCACCCCGCGGTCGTCGTCGCGGGCCGCGACGAATTCCTTGGCGACCAGGTTCATGCCGTCGTGCAGGCTGCTGACGAAACACAGGTCGGCGGCGCGAAAATATTGGTACACCTCGGGTGCCGTATGGTGCTCGACCTTGAGTACGATGGGCGGCGGACCCTGGCGCGCGAAGCGGCCGTTGATGCGCGTGGCCATGGCGCGCACCTGCGCTTCGTGATGCTGGTATTCCTCGATGCCCACGCGCGTCGGCGCGGCGATCTGGACAAAGGTGAAGCGGCCGGCCCACTCCGGATTCAGTTCGAGCAGGCGCTCGATGGCGCTGAAGCGCTCGACGATGCCCTTGGTGTAGTCGAGGCGGTCGATGCCGACGCCGAGCTTGTGTTCCGGCGGCAGATCGTTCAGCTGGCGTATGCCGCTGCGGCAGTCCGGCACGCTCCTTTGCAGCATCTCCGGTGCCGGCGGCCAAGCGATGGAAATCGGGTAGCGGCGCACAGCCGTACGCTTGCCGCCGAATGAGACGCTGAAGGATTCCCGGTCGACCCGCGCCTCGATAAAACGATCCACCGTATCGACGAAATTGTTGCAGTGGGACTGCGTATGAAAGCCGAGAATGCTGCTGCCGAGCAGCCCCGCGATTACTTCGTCGCGCCAGGGGCAGATGGCGAACGATTCCGGATTCGGCCAGGGTATATGCCAGAAAGTGATGATCGTGGCATTGGGCAATTCCTCGCGGATCATGTTCGGCAGCAGCGCGAAGTGGTAGTCCTGCACCAGGACGATGGGATCCTTGGTCTTGGCTTCGTCCGCCACCGCCTTGGCGAACTTGCGGTTGACCGCGACGTACTGGGCCCAGTCGCCCGAGCGGAAGGTGGGCCGCACATGCGCGATGTGGCACAGCGGCCACAGCCCTTCGTTGGCGAAGCCGTAGTAGTAGCCGGCCTCCTCCTCAGCGGAAAGCCAGACGCGGCGGATGCTGTAGGCGGGTTTTTCCGGCGGCACTGCGACGCGATCGTGCTTGTCGACCACCTCATGGTCGGCCGAGCCGCTGCCATGGGCGATCCATGTGCCAGAGCAGGCGCGCATGATCGGCTCCATTGCCGTGACCAAGCCACTCGCGGGTTGCTGCACCTCGATGCGGTCGCCGCGGCGCTGGTGGATGTAGGGCTCGCGGTTGGACACCACGATCACGTCCTCGCCGCGCAGTTCGCCGCGCAGAATGGCGCGCAGCGACTCCGGCGTCCAGGTGATCTGGCTTTCATCGCGTGCGTGCACGTCAGACTCAAGTTCGCGAACCAGGCGCTGCAGATCGCGAGCGATGGGATTGAACTCGGGCAGGTTGGTTTGCATGCCCAGCCCCGGCTGGCGCAGCAGCCCTTCGCCGCGCAGAAGGGAGCGCATACCGGTCATCCAGCCGCGCCACGACACCTGGGCAATGATGACCGTGACCAGCGACACTACGGCAGCGAGGCCCATGAACAGGTAGAACAGGTAGCGCTTGGTCTCCTCGCTGCGGCGTGTAATGAAGCTCATGTCGTGCACCAGCACCAGCCGGCCTTTGGGCTCCGCCGCGGTGGGCATCGGGAATACCGTGACGTCCACGGGCCCCTTGGCGCTCTGCAACAGATGATCGTGTGGTCCTTCCCAGCGATCGAGATCGGAGCAGCGGATCTCCCTCGGCAGCGAGCGCGTGGCCAGCTCTTTGCTTGTCGGTGTGGCACAGTAGCCGACCGCAAACAGCCGCTCGTCGCGGGTGATGCGGTTGAAAAACTCCAGTATCTTGATCTTCCTGCCGGCCGTCAGCAGTTCCTGCAGCGGCTCCTGGACGGTGTTGGCGATCAGCGCCGAGCGGCTGTCCAGGTCGTGCATGAACCAGCTCAGGGTCAGGCGGTCGACCAGCGGGGTGACGGCGTAGGCGAAGCCCGCCAGAACCAGCATCAGGGGCAAGACGAAGCGCAAAGACAGTCGCATGCTGCTACTTTACCAGCCGAGGCGTGCTTTAGGTACGGCGTGTCGCGACTCGACGCTGACGAGGTGAATCCTTGTGCAGCCGCAGCGGCCGCTGCCCGCGCAGCCTCAGGTTGAGCATTTCCACCGCCACGGAGAAGGCCATGGCGAAATAGATATAGCCTTTGGGGATATGCATCGCGAACGCTTCGCCGATGAGGGCCACCCCCACCAGGATCAGAAAGGACAGCGCCAGCATCTTGACGGTCGGGTGCCGGTCGACGAATTCGCCGATGGGTTTGGCCGCGAACATCATCACTCCCACGGCAATGACGATGGCGAGCACCATGACCGGCACCTGATTGACCATGCCCACCGCGGTGATCACCGAATCCAGGGAGAACACGATGTCGATGACGGCGATTTGTACCAGGGTAATCAGGAAACCGGGATGCCGAAGTGGCTCGAACCCGGACTCGCCTGCGCCTTCGAGGGACTTGTGTATTTCCGTGACCGCCTTGGCGAGCAGGAACAGCCCGCCGCCGAGCAGGATCAGGTCGCGGCCGGATACGGCATGTCCGAACGCCTGGAACAGCGGGTTGGTGAGGCGCATCAGCCACGCGAGCGACAGCAGCAGGGCGATGCGGGTGAACATCGCGAGCCCGAGCCCGAGCACGCGCGCCCGCTGGCGCTCGTCCGGCGGCAGGCGGCCGGCGAGGATGGAAATGAAAATGATGTTGTCCACGCCGAGCACGATTTCGAGCGCGACCAGCGTGAGCAGCGCGATCCATGCCTCGGGCGATGCCAGCCATTCCACGGCTTTGGCGCGGTCCGGCGCCGCTCAGTCGTCGCCGCCGGCGACGCCGAGCAGATGCAGCAGGCTGGTGAACAGATTGAAAATCGACACGTAAAGCGTCACCGTGGCCATGACGTAATTGGTCTCGCCACCGCGCATGATGTTGCTGGTCTCGAACAGAATCAGGCCCGACATGAGCAGCACGAACATCGCGGAGACGGCCAGCGACAGCCCGGGCATCTGGAAAAATATGGCGCCGAGTCCGGCGAGGAAGGCGACCAGAATGCCGACCGTGAGGAACCCCCCCATGAAGCTGAAGTCCCTGCGGCTGTCGAGCGCATAGCCCGACAGGCCGAGGAATATGGCGGCGGTACCGCCCATGGCGGTCATCACCACCTGGGCGCCGTTGGGCAGGGCGAGATAGGCGTTAAGGATGGGCCCCAGGGTGTAGCCCATGAAGCCGGTGAGGGCGAATACGAACACCAGCGCAAGCGCGCTGTCGCGGAACTTCGTGGTCAGAAACAGCAGGCCGAAATAGCCCACCAGCGTGAGTATCAGGCCGGGGTGCGGCAGCTTAAGCGCCATCGATACGGCGGCGCTGAGCGCGCTGAAGGCGAGCGTCATCGACAGCAGCAGATAAGTGTTGCGGATGACTTTGTTCGCGGCCGGGGCAGCGGCAAGTTGACGGTCGACGCCGGCTGCGGCGATGACGCGCGACTGGTTCGACAGGTTCATGAGTCTTCTCCTTTAACGGTTGCGGCTAGCGGCGCTGCGCGCCCATTGCCGGGGCGGCAGCGCCGGGTCTGCCGATGCGGCAGATGGAGGCATACTAGCGACGCCGGTTTTCGTTGAAAAGTCGAATATAATTGCTATATTGTTCGAAAAAGACGAACTGAGGCAAAGCGATGGCCAGGCTCAACTACAAGCATTTGCGCTACTTCTGGACCGTGGCCAAGGCCGGCGGCATTGCGCGCGCCTGCGAGCGCCTGCATCTCACGCCGCAGACCATCAGCGGCCAGCTGAGCGCCTTCGAGGATGCGCTGGGTCACAAGCTGTTCGCGCGCGCCGGCCGCCGTCTGGAACTCACCGAGGCCGGGAGGATGGTGCTCAGCTACGCCGACGAAATGTTCACGGTCGGCGAGGAACTCGAGGAGGCGCTGCGACACAAGGCAGGCAGCCTGCCCCTGTTGTTCAAGGTGGGCATCGCAGATTCGGTGCCGAAATCGGTGGCCTACCGGCTGCTCGAACCGGCAGTATCCCTTGCGGAGCCGCTGCGCATGGTTTGCCGCGAGGGCAAGCTCGCCGGCCTGATGGCGGACTTGGCGATCCACCGGCTGGATCTGGTGATCGCCGACGGTCCGATGCCCGCAAGCATGAGCATTCGCGGCTTCAACCATCTGCTGGGCGAGTGCGGCCTCACGTTTCTTGCCGCTCCTGCGCTGGCGCAGCGGCATCGGGCGCGATTTCCGCGCTGCCTGGACGGCGCGCCCCTGCTCCTGCCCGGCGAGGAGGCCGCGGTTCGTCCCAGACTGATGCAGTGGATCGAGAGCATCGGCGTGCGGCCGATAATCGTCGGCGAGTTCGACGATGGCGCCTTAACCGAGGCGTTCGGCAAGGCCGGCATCGGCATATTCGCGGTTCCCTCGGCAATTGCCGAAGAGGTACGGCCGCAATATCGCGTGAAATCCCTGGGCCGCACCGATGCGGTGACCGAGCGCTTTTACGCGATTTCAGTGGAGCGCCGGCTGACGCACCCCGCCGTAGTCGCGATCAGTTCTGCGGCACGTACGCAATTGTTCCGAAAGCGCCGCGGCGCCTGACCCAAGGTGCCGCGGGGTGGCGCGCAAAGTGCCGACGCTTCGATGCATGCCGCATTTCCTCGTCCGTCCCTTGCTCAGCGCGGCAGTGGCGCCGCAGTCGAGGCGCGCACCACCAAGACCGCTTGCATTCCGATTTCCTGTTTGGGCGCCCGCGCGCGAAGCCGGGAGCGGCAGCCCGAACCGCGCAAAAGATTTCCCGCGGTTTCCCCCAACCGTGGCAGCGCGCGGCGCCCATGAATTCGCGCATGATCGAGCGGGACTCCATACCGCAGCACACAATCGGGGAGGCTGCTGTCATGGTATGATTTCGTACGCAAATTCGACATTTGCAGCAGCTCCATACCACGCCGGCAAGTTCAGCTTCGCGCCATCGGAGCGCTGCTTTCCAAGGACACCACCAGCATGAACCTCCCCAATGAAAAGGCAGTGAACCATCCGGTCGTGCCTCTGTGGATCAACGGCGCCGGCGTTGCGTCGACCGGCACGCGTTCCGGCGTGATCACCAATCCGGCGACCGGCATGGTGATCCGGCGCGTGCCTTTCGCCAATGCGCAGGACATCGACCACGCGGTCAAGGCGGCGAGCGCCGCGCTGCCCGCATGGCGCAACGCGCCGCCGCTGCGCCGCGCGCGCGTGATGCAAAAATTCCTGGCGCTGATGCAGGCGAATCAGAAGGAACTGGCGCGGCTCGTCTCGGAGGAACACGGCAAGACGCTGCCCGACGCGCTCGGAAGCGTGCAGCGCGGCATCGAGGTGATCGAATTCGCCTGCGGCATCCCGCACCTGCTGAAGGGCGAGTACACCGAGAACGCCGGCACCGGCGTCGACTGCCACACGCTGCGCCAGGCGGTGGGGGTGTGCGCCGGCATCACGCCGTTCAATTTTCCGGCGATGGTGCCGCTGTGGATGTTCCCGGTGGCGATCGCCTGCGGTAACACCTTCATCCTCAAGCCTTCGGAAAAAGTGCCTTCGACCAGCATGAAGATGGCCGAGCTGTTCAAGGAAGCGGGGCTGCCCGAGGGCGTGTTCAACGTGGTGCATGGCGACAAGGAAGCGGTGGACGCGATCCTCGATCATCCGGGAATACATGCGGTCTCGTTCGTCGGCTCGACGCCGATCGCGAAATACATCTACGAGACCTGCGCCCGCAACGGGAAACGAGTGCAGGCGCTGGGCGGGGCCAAGAACCACGCCGTGGTGCTGCCGGATGCGGATCTGGAATTCACCGCCGACGCGCTGATCGGCGCGGCTTACGGTTCGGCCGGAGAGCGCTGCATGGCGATCTCGGCGGTGGTGGCGGTGGGCGCGATCGGCGATCCCCTGGTGAAAATGCTTGCGGACAAGGCAGCGAAAGTCAGAGTCGGCCCGGGCGATGGCGAAGGCATCGAAATGGGGCCGCTTGTCACCTATGCGCACCGCGACAAGGTCGCGGGCTACATCGACGCCGGTGTGGCCGAGCGCGCGAAGCTGGTGGTCGACGGACGCAACAAGAAAATCGCGGGGCACGAGAGCGGCTTTTTCCTCGGCACCACCTTGTTCGACGAGGTCAAGCCGGGGATGAGCATCTACCGGGACGAGATCTTCGGCCCGGTGCTGATCGTGCTGCGCGCGCAGACCCTGGAGGAGGCGATCGCGCTGGTGAACGCCAATCCCTACGGCAACGGCACGGCGATATTCACCAACTCCGGCGGCGCGGCGCGGCGCTTCGAGGAGCAGATCCATGTCGGCATGGTGGGCGTGAACGTGCCGATCCCGGTGCCGATGGCGTTCTACTCGTTCGGCGGCTGGAAGAACTCGCTGTTCGGCGACCTGCACGTGCATGGCATGGAAGGGGTGAAGTTCTATACCCGCACCAAGGTGGTGACCTCGCGCTGGCCGCACGACGATACGCCGGCGCCCGGGCTCAACATGCCGACGCTGGGCTGAGCTGTCACCTGGCAGCGTGCATTGCGGAGGCGATAAGCACGTCGCGCTTCAACGCCGGCGAAGCCGGCGCAGCCATTCGAGGACTCTCCTTATGAAAGCTGACCTGGGGAGTTGACGTCGAGGCCCAGGTCCAGCGCCGGCGCGCTATGGGTGATCCAGCCTGCCGATATCAGATCGACGCCGCTTGCGGCGACCGCGTTGACGGTTTCGAGCCGGATCCGGCCTG
>DATKUQ010000289.1:0-8877 GCA_035530495.1 Burkholderiales bacterium | reverse complement strand
CGACAAGGTCGAGGTCATCGAATTCTTCTACTACGGCTGCCCCGTCTGCTACGAGCTCGAGCCGAAATTGTCGCGCTGGTATTTCAACTCGCCCGACTCCATCGTGCTGCGCCGCGTGCCGGCGCTGTCTTCGCACAATTGGGACAATTTCGCCAAATTGTTCTACACCCTCAAAGCCATGGGCCAGCTCTCGCGGCTGCACTGGCCGGTATATGACAATTTTCACTTCAGAGGCCTGAAGCTGAACGAAGAGCCGGTCATGGCAGACTGGGTGGCCCACAACGGCCTCGACAGGCAAAAGTTCATCGACATTTATCGCTCGCCCCAGATCCAGTCGAAGCTGGCGAAGGCGCGCAAAATGACGAAGGACTACGGAATCGAAGGCGTACCCAGTTTCGTGGTCGACGGCAAGTTCCTGACGTCGGCGCGCATGGCCGGCAGCACGGACAAGCTGATGCATGTAGTCGAGCAGCTGGTCGAACTGGCGCGCAAGGAGCGCGGAAAATAGCGATGCCGCGCAAGCCGCAGGCCTAGTGCGCCATGTGGCGCGATGCCCTCGGCACGCTGCATGAACGCGCAGACGGCTCGGCGCGCATCGTTTCGCTGGTGCCCTCGATCACCGAGCTGGTCTGCGAGCTCGGCCTCGCGGGGCAGCTGGTGGGCCGCACCGGCTTCTGCGTGCATCCGCACGCAAGCCTGAGGTCCGTGCCAAAGGTAGGCGGCACAAAGGATGTGGACCTCGCCAAACTGCGCGCGCTGGCGCCTACGCACGTGATCCTAAACGTCGACGAGAACGAGCGGTCCATAGCCGCGGCGCTGGCGCAGTTCGTGCCGCAGCTGATCGTCACGCATCCGCTCGGCCCGCTGGACAACCTGCCGCTCTACCGCCTGATCGGCGGAATTTTCGGGCGCGAGCAGGCGGCCGAAGCGCTGTGTGCCCGGTTTGAGCAAGCTTACGACGCGCTGACGCAGGCCGCTCGCGCTTGGCCGCGCCAGCGCGTTCTGTATCTGATCTGGAAAGACCCATGGATGACGGTCGCGCGCGATACCTATATATCGCGCACGCTCGCGCTGGCGGGCTGGGATAGCGTGCCGGCCCGCGCGACGGCGCGCTACCCGCAGGTGCGGCTCGACCAAACCCTGCTGCCGGATGTGCAACTGGTGCTGTTATCGAGCGAGCCTTACCGCTTTCGCGCCAGGCACATTGCCGAACTGCGCACCCTGGCCGCCATGCGCGGCAAAACAGTGGCGCTGATCGACGGCGAGATGACCTCCTGGTACGGCAGCCGCGCCATCGCGGGGATGGATTACCTGCGCCGGTTGAGACAGTAGTTGACCGGGGAGGATGGACTATCAGCCGCCCAGGAAAAGGCGCCCGACATCGGGATTCTCCAGCAGTTCGTCGCCCGGCGCCGCCATTGCGGTCTCACCCGAAACCAGCACGTAGCCGATGTCGGCGAACTCCAGGCCCTTCTTGGCATTCTGCTCGACCATGACGATGGTCTTGCCTTCGCGGTGCTGCAGGTCGTACAGGATCTCGAACACCATGTCGATGAAGCGCGGCTCCAGCCCGATCGAAGGTTCGTCGACCAGCAGCACATCGGGCTCCATCACCAGCGCGCGCGAGATCTCCAGCAGGCGCCGCTCGCCGCCCGAGAGCACCTTGGCGGCGTGGCTGCGGCGCGCGGCCAGGCGGGCATACTTGTCGAATACGCGCTCGGCGGCTGCCTTGGCCTTGGCGTGGGAATGCAGCAGGTAGCCCCCCATCAGAAGGTTCTCCTCGACCGTCATGTTCGGAAACACCGACTTGTCCTGCAGGATATAGGCGACGCGCGCCTCTTTGAGCTTGCGGTCGGAGCTGAGGCGCGTGATGTCGCGCCTGTCGCTGCCGTATCCGACCGTGATTTCGCCGCCGTAGATCTGCGTAAAACCATAGACGGAGTGCAACACGGTAGACTTTCCGGCCCCGTTGGGGCCGATCAGACAGAGGGATTGGCCGCGTCCGACGTGCAGCGTGAAGCCGTGCAGGATTTCCATGTTGCCGTAGCCGGCGCGCAGATTCCGGATGGAAAGGAACGGTTCGTTGCCGGCAAGCGCCGTGAGGTCTGATTCCGGAATGTCGGCGCGAAGCTCCTCGGCCTGCCGGGCAACGTCGTCGACCGACAGGACGACGTCGACCGAGCCTTCGTGATAGCCGCCCGCGCGCGTCGGTTCGTTAGCCAAGTCAGTGCGCTCCCAGGTAGGCGTCGATCACGCGCTGGTCGTCGCGGATCTCGGCAGGCGAACCACTGGCGAGCATTTCACCGTGCGACATGCAGTAGATATGGCTCGCGAGGTTCATGATCACCCGCATGTTGTGCTCGATCACGAACAGCGTGATGCCGAATTCCTGGTTGGCGCGCTTGAGGCGGTCGATCAGCCCGTTGATCAGAGTCGGGTTGATGCCTGCGGTGGGCTCGTCCAGGAGCAGCACCTTCGGCTCATTCATCAGGGCCATCGCAAACTCGAGCAGTTTCTGCTGCCCGAAAGACAGCGAGCCGGCAACCAGCATGCGCTTGGAGTACAGGCCCACGAACTCGAGCAACCGCTCGGCCTTCTCCATCAGCTCGGGCGGGTGCTGCGCGAACATGTTTCGCCACGCGTTCTGCCGATGCGAAATTGAAATCAGCAGGTTCTGAATGCAGTTCATTTTCGAGAATATGCGCGTCTGCTGGAACGTGCGCAGCATGCCCAGCCGCGCGATCTGCTGCACGCTCAGGCGCGAGATCTCCCGGCCGTCGAAAAGGATCGACCCGCCATCGATCGGATGCTGGCCGACGATCGAATTGAATAGCGTCGTTTTGCCCGAACCGTTCGGTCCGATCAATCCGGTGATTCCGCCCGGCGTGACTTTGAGCGATACGTCACGATTCGCAATGACTCCGCCGTACGCCTTGTTGACACCGCGCACATCGACAATCGCTTCGCTCATGGCTTGCTGCCGGCCTTGGCGACTCTGTCCGGCCGGGTATCGACGTGAATGCCGAACCAATGCGGTTTGCGCGCCTGCAGCCACCCCAATACACCTTGCTGGAAATAGACCACGTTGACGATAATCAGCACGCCGAGCGCGATGTACTGCCAGCCGAGCAGGTAGGTCCAGGTCAACTCGCGCACGGTATAGAACAGCGTGGCGCCGATGATCGGTCCCCACAGCGTTCCCTTGCCGCCAAGCAAGGTCATCGCAACCATGAATATGCCGAAGGTGAGCGTCGGATAGGCTGTTTCCAGCGGCTCGATGAACCCGGTCATATTGCCGAATAGCGCGCCGGCGATTCCCAGGAAGAACGCCGAGACTGACCAGGCCACGGTTTTGTAGCGCACGGTGTGCAGGCCCAGCGCCTCGGCCTTGTCCTCGTCATCGCGAATTGCGTTGATCGCCAGACTGAAGCGGGTGCTGTAGAGCCATCGCAGGAAGAGGTAGCACAGGACCGCCGCCAGCATGCAGGCAGCATAGAAGAAACGCTCCCGCATGCCGGGGCCCCCGGGGAAAACCGGCATCGATATGCCGCTGCCGCCGCCGACCCAACTCCACGCGCTCGTGAGCTCGGCCGCCGCGATCGCCACCCCGAGCGTGCCGATGGCAAAGTAGGGGCCGCGCAAACCGAGCAGGATCCAGCTCAGGATAGCGGCCACTATGGTCGGTCCGATCGCAGCCAGGAACACTCCCAGTGCGAGACCCGTGTAGTACTGCTGATTGGTGAAATCGACCTTGATCGCACCCGTGGCGGCCGTATATTCGCCAACGTTGTAGACGAGGCCGATCTGCACCACCGCGCAGATGTACATGCCCAGCCCGAAAAACGTT
This sequence comes from Burkholderiales bacterium, assembly GCA_035530495.1. Lineage (GTDB taxonomy): Bacteria > Pseudomonadota > Gammaproteobacteria > Burkholderiales > SG8-39 > 2-12-FULL-64-23. The sequence goes on along the minus strand of DATKUQ010000289.1, from coordinate 5,030 downwards.
ATGTTGCCGAGCGAGTTATAGCCCATCTGGCCGCCCATGGTGTCCCAGGTCTGCGCAAACAGCACGAAGATCCAGAACACCGCGAATTGCACAGTATGTCCCGGGAACAGGAATGGCGCGGCGATGCCCGCTGCAAGGATAAGGAGGTGCAGCGTGAGTGAGCGCCGGGTCATTGCAGGGACAGCCGATGGCGGCGCAGCAGGGTCTGGCGCCAGACGAGGATAAGCAGCAGCAGGCCGACGACGGTCGCCTGCTGGAACTGGGCGCCCAGCACGAACCCACTGTACTGTTCGAGCACTCCGAGTCCGAGCGCAGTGGCAATTACGGCGGGGAAATTGCCTAGCCCCGCGGCAGTCACGATGACGAACGCGCGCACGGAATAGGCGATGCCGTAGAACGGCTGGATCACCCAGATCATCGCGATGATCACGCCTGCCACGCCGCAGATCGCGGAGTTGATCGAGAAAGTGAGCGCGTAGACAATATCCGTGTTTACGCCCAGCACGCGCGCAGCGCGCGGATCCTGTGCCGTGGCGCGAATCGCCTGTCCCATGCGACTCTTCTTCAGGAACAGCACCATGGCCACTGCGAGCACGAGGCACATCCCGAATGCGATGACGCGGATCTGGGTGATGTCAACCATTCCGCCGAACATCTCGAAGCGCCCGAAACCTGACTTGAGCGTGCGCACGTCCGGGCCGAACACCAGGTTGAGCACCTGCTGCATGGTGATCGCCAGGCCGAAGGTCGCCAGCAGCGAGGTGAACAAGTCGAGTTGGATTACCCGGCGGATGATCAGCCGGTAGATGAGCCAGCCGTAGGCGAACATCAGTATGGCGACCGGCACGATCGCCACCATCGGGTGAATGCCGTGGCGCGACAATTCGTAGCCGAGGTAGCCGCCCATCATCACGAAATCGCCCTGCGCGAGGTTCTTGACGCTGGTCACGCCCCAGACCAGCGCAAGGCCGTAGGCGACGAGCGCGAACACCGCACCCACGCTCATTCCGTTCAGAAGGAGCTGGATGTTGAAGACCGGCGCGTTGCCGAGTATCTGCAGATTGTCCCACATGGACGCGATCGCGCCGGCCAGTGACGGCCGGCGCGCCTCCGTTAAGCGACGTTAATTGACTGGTCCGGAGCTTACTGCACGGCTTTGCGCGGGTACACGACCGGTTCAGACGCGTACTTGGTCGGCGCCACCACGACGTACTTGCCGCCCTGGATCTGGCGCAGCACCATCGGTTTGGCGATATTGTTGCCCTCCGCGCTGAACTTGATGTTGCCGTAGAAAGTCTGCATGTCCGTCGCGGCAAGCGCATCGCGCAGCTTCTCGGTATCGAGGCTTTGCGCGCGCCGGAACGCATCGGCCCAGATTTCCACCGCACCGGAGCCCTGCGCGGCCTGGTAGGGAACGATCTTGTAATCCGGGTGCGCGGCCAGGAACGCCTTGTTGTAGTCCATGGCAGTGCCGAACACGTCATCCTTGTACTTGAGCGTTTCGGCCCATTGGGTCGGGCAGAGAATGCCCTCGGAGGCGGCACCGAACTGGGTGGTGAGCTTGGCCGATTCGCAGTGAGTCATGGCTACGATCGATGCATTCACGCCCAATTCCTTCATTTGACGGGTTGCGGTCGTCGCGCCCTTGGTATGCCCGGAGAAAACGATGATGTCGGGCCTGAGCGCCTTCATCTTGGTCAGCGTGGCGGAGATATCGCTCAGGTCGCGCGGCATTTTGTCGTCGACCACGATCTTCATGTTGAACTTCTTCGCCTGGTCGACAACGCCCTGGCGCACGTCGAGCGAAAACGGATCGTTCTCGAACGCCATCCCGATCTTCATATCCGACGGATTCTTGCCGCTTTTCCGCGCGAGCTCGTCAGCGAGGTCGATCACCGGCGCCAGATATTGATCCGAAGTCGACAGGGCGGCGAACATGTAGCGATAGCCCTGGGTGAAAAGCGAGCGCGATGAGCCCTCGGCTTCGACCAAGGAAACCTTATATTTCTCGGTGACCGGCGCGGCGGCCTTGGTGGTGCCGGAGCCGTAGGGGCCGAGAATATACTTGATGCCGTCCTGGTTGATAATGCGCTCCACAAGCTGCGCCGTGCGCGCCGGCGTGGACTCGTCGTCGTAGTACTTGATCGCGAGCTTGTAAGTCTTGCCTTTGATCTTCACGCCGCCCATCTCGTTGATGCGCTTGACCGCGAAGTTGTAGCCGTCGCTCGCGTTCTTGCCTTCCTGGGAATACTTGCCGGTAATCGAAATGGCCGAACCGAGGACGATCGTGTCGCCTTCCGCCTGCGCCGAGACCGGCGTTCCCGCAACGGCACCGACAGCAAGCGCCGCGCCGACCACCAGCGCCCGGGCCAAAGCACTACCTTGAAAATGTTGTTGCATGATATTCCCCCCTCCTCGTTGAAATTGGCGTTTCAAGTCGCGATGACGGCGGGTAAACCCTGCCGCCGCCCGTCCTGATCTCACGCTCTTTACAAGCAGCAGGCGATCCTAGGTTGAAGCAGATCGAAACTAGGTCCTGCCAACCGCCGGACACCACTCCCCATGCAGCGCGCCCACTGCTGCCGCATGAAGCAAATACCGGGATTTAGGTTCCCTCCTCCGCCGGAGAAGCTCCAACGGACCCACAAAGTCTTTGATTTATAATGTGTTCTTTTTATTGTGGCGAACAGTATATCGCCGCGCAGGGCGTAGCGCAACCCGGCGGAATGCCCGGGAAAACCGATTCGGCAAATCGCGTTAATCCTGCGCCGGCTTGGCTGCCGCCGATTTCGATTTGGCTTTCTCCGCGCCCAGGCGCAGGCTGACGTAGGTACCCGGCGCGTCCTCTATCACCTGCAGCTTGCCGTCCCCGGGCACGCGCGCCGGTACTTTTGAGCCGCCGTTGTTCTTATCCATCCAGGCCTGCCAATCGCCCCACCACGAACCTTCATGGCGCGTCGCCGTCGCCAACCACTCGTCGGCACCTTCCGGGGACGCTTCATTGGTCCAGTAGCAGTACTTGTTCGCCGCCGGCGGATTGACAATGCCGGCAATGTGGCCGGAGCCGCCGAGCACGAAACGCACCTCCCCTGAGAGGACGCGTGCCCCCTTGTATACCGATTTCCAGGGCGCAATATGATCCTCCGCGGTGGAAATGAAATACGCCGGGACCTTGATCTTTCTGATGTCGATCGGAACGCCGTCCAGGCTGATGCCGCCCGGGTCCTTCAATTTGTTGGCGAGGTACATGTTGCGCAGATAGAAGCTGTGCATGCTTGCCGGCATGCGCGTCGAGTCCGAGTTCCAGTACAGCAGGTCGAACGGGAACGGGTCCTTGCCCATCAGGTAGTTGTTCACCACGAACGACCAGATGAGGTCGTTCGAGCGCAGCATGTTGAACGTACCCGCCATCTCCGAACCTTCGAGATAGCCGCGCTGTTTCATGCGCCGCTCCAGGTTTTCCACCTGTTTCTCGTCGATGAATACGCCCAGTTCGCCGGGAATCGAAAAATCGAGCAGCGACACGAAGAAAGTCGCGCTCGCGGCGCGCTTGTCCTTTTTCGCCGCCATCACGCCCAGCGCCGCGCCGAGCAGGGTACCGCCCAGGCAGTAGCCGATGATGTTGACCTGCTTTTCGCCGGTGGCCTTTTCGATCGCATCGAGTGCGTCGTTCGGACCTTGGTGCAAATAGTCCTCGAAGGTCTTTCCCGCGTATTCCCTGCCCGGGTTGACCCAGGAAATGACGAATACCGTGTGTCCCTGGTCCACCGCCCATTTGATGAACGAGTTCGACTCGCGCAAGTCCAGAATGTAGTACTTGTTGATCCAGGGCGGAATGATCAGCAGCGGCCGCTTGTACACCTTTTTGGTGCTCGGCTGGTACTGGATCAGCTGCATCAGGTCGTTCTGGTACACCACCTTACCCGGCGTGGTGGCGATGTTCTTGCCCATCTTGAACGCCTTGGCGTCGGTCATGCTGATCTGCAGCTGGCCATCGCCGCGCTCGATGTCGGCGAGCAGGTTGTTCAGGCCGCGCAGCAGGTTTTCGCCGCCCGAGGAAAGCGTTTCGCGCACGACCTCCGGATTGGTCAGCGCAAAATTCGAAGGCGACAGGGCATTGATGTACTGGCGCGTGAAGAAATCCACTTTCTTGCGCGCGTCGGGCGGCAGATGCTCGACCTTGGACACTGCCTGGTGGATGTGGCGCGCGGCGATCAGATACGACTGCTTCAGGTAATCGAATAAGAAATGGTTTTCCCAGTCCTCGTGGCGAAAGCGGTTGTCGCCCTTGCCCGGCGCCGCGACCGGTTCCACCTTCTGCCCCAACATCTGCATCCAGCTGTTTTGCCACAGGCGCGTGTAATCCCAGAACATGTTCATCTGCGCCTCGGCCAGCTGCTGCGGTCGCGCGAACATCAGCGCCGACAGGTCCATGAACGCCTTGGCTATGCCGAACTCATCGGTAACGACCGAACTCTGCGTTTCGGCCTGGCGCTTGAGAAAGTCCGCCATGACGCGGCTGGATCGCTGCGCCACTTCGGCGAATACCTGCGCCGAATCGGGGGCGGGTTTGGCTTGCTCCTTGGTCATGCGCTGACTCCTTGGAACTTTATGCAGAGCGAGGGGGTGCCTCGCCTCACGCTCACCAAAGGACTGCTGCGACATTTACAACATTGATCATGCTACGGGTTCGTTGTGGAACCCCCCATGCTGCAGGTAGCGAATCACGCCGTCTGCACCGGCCCTGCGCGCGAGTGCGCCCCTATAATACAGGCAATGCAGGTGCGCCATCGCTTCGCCCATGGCGAAGAACAGTTGGTGGGTGTCCAGTTCGCGCCGGAACAGCGTCGGGATCGCATCAAAGGCCGACAGCGGCTGCGCGCAGGCCGCATACAGCTCCTCGAAATGCTGCCGGTGGTGCTCCTGCAACTGCTCGATGCGCTCGCGCAGACCGCGAAACGGCAGGCCGTGCGAAGGCAGCACCAGCGTATCGGGCGGCAGGGCGGCGTAGCGCTGGAGCGAATCGAGAA